>QNEL01000256.1 GCA_003645185.1 Candidatus Parabeggiatoa sp. nov. 3 | reverse complement strand
TGATTGTTGATGGCTTACAACGGCTTTCGACTTTTAAACGTTTTATGATTGTTCAGGATTTTACCTTACAGGGTTTGGAGATACTGATTGATCTCAATGGTAAAACTTATGCTCAACTAAGCCATATTCTTAAACGCAAAATGGCTCGTTATCAAGTCACGACTTATTTGATCAAACCGGGCACGCCAATAAGAGTGAAATATGATATTTTTCGGCGAATCAATACTGGTGGGCTTATTTTAACCACACAAGAAATACGTCATGTACTGAATCAGGGGAAATCAACCGGTTATCTCAAAAAATGGGTGGAAGATAGTCGCTTTACCAAGATTGTTCGTCTTAATGATCGTCGAATGCAAGCGCGTGAATTAATTTTGCGTTATTTGGCTTTTTCCATGACACCTTATCATGCATATAAGGGCCCCAATTTTACGTTGTTTCTTGATGATGCAATGGAAAAATTAGCCTCTCTGAGTAATGCACAACTAGAACAGTTTGAAAACAATCTTTGGAAAGCATTGCAAGTTTGCCATCTATTATTTGGTGAACATATTTTTAGTAAATCAATCCTTGATGGTAATAAAATGCAAAACGGTGCATTATTTGAAGTCTGGACTGTACTCATTGGACAATTGAGTGATAGCGAAATTAAACGTTTATTGTCATCAAAATCTCGGCTAATTAAAGAATTCAAATCGTTGTTGAAAAATGATGATGATTTTTTTAAATCAGTCTCTCGTTCAAGTTGGGGTAAAAAGCTGGTGATAAAAAGATTTGAAACCATTGAATCACTGATTAAAAAATATACCTTATGATCACGAATATTTACGTACAAAACTTCAAAGCTTTTTCAGAAGCTGAAATATCGCCTGGTCAACTCAATATCCTCACCGGTTTGAATGGCATGGGTAAATCGACGTTTCTGCAAAGCTTATTATTGCTTCGGCAATCTTATCGACAAAATACGTTGTTAGATAAGGGCTTGTTGTTAAATGGTGACTATATTGAAATTGGTAAAGGCAAAGATGCTTATGCCATGTATGGTTCCGCTGAAAAGCTGATTACCTTTGAAATCGAATGGGATGAAGCAATAGAACTGCATGGCGAATTTCAATCACGCGATGAATTAGATTTATTGCCTACCCATCAACTCAAAATCTCCGATGAGAAAGTGTGGCAACAGGCTTTATTTCAGGATAGGTGGCAATATTTAAACACGGAAAGAGTGAGTCCGAAAACCTTTTTTCCCGCTTCCGTTTATCATATTGAACAAATTCATACTTTGGGCAATCACGGGGAATTTACGACGCATTTTATTGCGAAAAATCAACGCAAAGAGATTCCCATAAAAACTTTAGCGCATCCAAAAGCAAACTCTTTGGCTTTACTCGCCCAACTTGATGCGTGGTTGGGAGAAATTTCGCCCAATGTGCGCTTAAATTCTGTTTTATATGATGAATTTGAAATTGCCCGATTATCGTATAAGTTTGAAGTCGGTGAAGAATTGACTGACGATATGAAACCCACTAACGTTGGATTTGGGTTAACTTATGTTTTACCCGTTGTGACTGCTGTTTTGTTTGCCAATCAGGGCGATTTATTGATTATTGAAAATCCCGAATCGCATTTACATCCGCAAGGGCAAGCTCGGTTAGGGAAATTGTTTGCCCTAGCGGCTGAACAGGGTGTCCAACTGTTCATTGAAACCCATAGCGATCATGTCCTCAATGGTGTGCGTGTCGCTACCAAACAACAGTTCATTTCACCAGAAAAGGTGGGTATTTTCTTTTTTGAACGTCTTATGGAAACTGATGAACATTGCACTGATATTATTCAACCGATCATAGATGAAAATGGTAGAATTAATAAATGGCCGCTAGGTTTTTTTGATGAATGGGATAATCAGTTAGATGAATTATTGAAGTAGTTCATGTTAATACTTTCAATCCAATATCGAATGGTTGTCATAGCACGACACTGAGCTTCTCTCAATGAAGTTAAGCTGAGCCTCGCTTCGTTTCAAAGCGAGCGCAGCAACGAAATCTTAGCTATTTGAGATTTCATTGGCTCCCCTCAAACAAGCATTACATTAGCCGAACGAGCATATCATTAAAACAAGAAACGATGAATATTTATATCTTCAATGAACTTTCAAGCCCATTTGCTAGTGTAGAGCAAGCTAAAAATAAATTAGAATACTTTATCAATACTTGTATGAAAGCCAATAGTCTTGGTTTTAAAATGCTCCATTTGCATCAAAATATTGGCAAGGATTTTTATCAATTGGAAATAGCGCCAAATTATACAATGTTCCAATGGTTACAAGATTCAAGTATAGAAAAAGAATTAAAAAGCCGTTTCCGAAGCATTAGCACTCGAACACCTCTGATAACCGATGATTATCCTATTGAAAAAGAACGTAATGTTCTCTCAGAATTTAAAATAGCAATCAATCATAAAATGGAGTTTGCGGATGGATTAGGGGCGGCTTACTTATTAGAAACGCTTTGTGTGAGTTTTTTGTCTCATGATTTATGGGATACTGATGAGATAAAGAATATTAAACATTGGTATCTGACAGAAGCGGGTAATGAGATGACAGAAATGATTGCGGTTAAACATGCCTCAAAACCGGCCCACTTAGCGAAACATCAAGCCTGGTTTGAACAGAAAAAGCGGGAAAGTCTCGCCAAAAGTCGAGATTTATGGAAACTTCGAGAGGAATTTTTTCCTCATTTAGTTTTATGTGGTAAAGTCGAAAAACAATTAACTCGTTTAGGTATTCAATCGAAATTTTTTGATCAAATCATTGAAAAGCTGAAACGACTCAATAAATATGCCCAAAATTGGCAAAGTGGTTCATATAGTGATCAGGTTGCTAAACAATATGGACTTGATGTGAGTGGCGAATCAGAAGGTACACTTGAAAAATATGGGAGACAACGTCAATTTAGATTGCCCAATAAAAAGAAACAATTATTTGAAAAACATATCAAAACGGGCGATTTACGTTTTCATTTTTATCCTGATGAGGAAAATCATACGATTTATGTGGGCTATATGGGTTCTCATCTCAGTACCGTTAAATTTAAATAGCACAAAATGTAAATGGTTATTAATTTTTTAGTTACAGGTTCTTCGAGACACGCCAAAATTTTGTTGAACAAAATTCTGTTGTTTGCTGATGAAATTTTTGACCCTAATTATCGACATCGAGAAACCTCTTTAGCACGTCTAAACCGTTTAGTAGAGGAGCTGTCATGATAATCACGAACACATCTGATTTTGGGATATATTTTATTGATTGAAAAAATAACTTTTCACGCAAAAGTTTTGCGTGAAAAAGAGACGCAAGAGACGCAAGAGGTTTCTTGAGAGAAAACATCTTTAGCGTCTTTAGCGTCTTTAGCGTTTATATCGATATTAATCGCTTTGCGAAAGCATTTGCATTTGCTTTATTTAGTTTAGTCAATTCCTTGTACTACTTTAGTCTATGAATACTTACGATGAAATACCTTATCCTTCTCTGGTTTACACTGATACCCATCCAAGTAAACTGGCGGCTTTAGCCATGCTATTTGGACTGAAACCGCCTGTTGTGGCAAGTTGTCGCGTTTTGGAATTAGGCTGTGGTGATGGGACTAATATTATTGCGATTGCTCAGAGTTTGCCACAGGCTTCATTATTGGGAATAGACTTCTCTGCTCAACAAATTGCGAAGGGGCAGGCGATGATTGAGGCGATTAAACTCGCTAATTTGACGCTTAAACAACTTGATTTTAATGACGTTGATGCATCTTTGGGAGAGTTTGATTATATAATTGCTCATGGTGTGTATTCTTGGGTGCCTGAAGAAATGCAAGACACTGTGTTAGAAATGATTCAGCGTCATTTAGCCCCTAATGGTATCGCTTATATTAGCTATAATGTTTATCCAGGTTGGTACCTAGAGAATGTTGTGCGGGATATGATGCTGTATCATACGCAACAATTGCCAGATCATCTGCCTTTTTCTGATCTGATGAGGCAGGCGAAAGGTATTGTGCGCTTTTTGGCTAACCTCCGTCAAGAGGGTAATGAGGCTTTTGATTTACTATTACAAGAAAAATCGCTGCAATTAGAAACGCTACAGGATAATTATTTAGACCATGATTTACTAGAAAAAGAGAATCATCCTGTTTATTTTCATCAATTTATTAAACAGGCTGATCAACATGGTTTAGCTTATGTCACTGATATTGAGTTTCGGCATTATTTAATGTTGTCTTTTCCTGATGATGTCGTTGAGGCGATGGCGGAATTGTTTCAAGAAGATTTTTTGAAAAAGGAACAATATTTGGATTTCTTTTACAATCGTACCTTACGTCGATCACTGCTTTGTCATCAAGATATCTCTATTCATCGGGAGGTGGATTGGGAAGCCATACTTTCTTGTTATCTTGCTGCCTTTTTGCCGGCAGACAAGACACCGGCCAATGAGCGAGATGAGGAATCGGTTCAATTTAAAAAGGCCGATGGTGAACTGATCACGGTTAAACAGCCATTGGTTCAAGTGGCGCTGACTTGTTTGACGAGGCTTTATCCGCAATGGGTTTCTTTTGAAAGTCTTTTTCAATATGTCTGTACACAGTTACCACAACCGGATCAGGATTTATCGATCTTGCAAGAGGCTTTTGCTCAAGAATTATTGGCGCTTTATAACCGAGAGGCGATAGAATTGCAGGCAGAGTCTTTCCCATTTGTGACGAGACCCAGTATATATCCGATAGCCAGTCCATTGGCCCGTTTTTTGGCTTCGCAAGGGGAAGAGCCTTTGATTAATTTACGATGTGAGTTTATTGAACTCAGTGCTATTGGTAGAGCATTATTGCCTCATTTGAATGGTAAAAATAGTCGTCAAGCTTTGTTGATCATCTTGAAAAAGTGGCTCAAAAAACAAAAAATGAAGACTGAACAACCGCTTAGAACGCTGTTAGATAAAACTTTGCTTGAAATCGCGCAATGCGCGTTATTAGTAAAAACCTGACAGGTTTAAAAAACCTGTCAGGTTTGGGCCAATAGAGTTATTTATTAATGTTAATAAAAACCTGACAGGTTTAAAAAACCTGTCAGGTTTGGGCCAATAGAGTTATTAATGTTAATGCTAAGTTAAGGATTCTAACTCATCAATAGACAAGCCAGTGGTTTTTGCAATTAATGTCAGTTCAACACCTTCTGCTAACAAATTGCGGGCAATTTCTAGATTTCTTGCCTGTTTACCTTCTTGAATGCCATCCTCCCATTCCTTGTGACGCATATTATTGTAGTCGCGTTCATCTATGATCTCCATGCGTTCTTGGGGCGTTAAGCCATCATCGTCAATCAACTTAGCCGCTTTTTGTATAATTGGCCTGTGCAAATTGATATTGGGAGTGCGGGGGTTATTGACGCTTTCCACTACTAAAGTCATCCAGTCTTTTAATCCTTGTGGTGTTCTATCGTTCAGATAAAAGGGATTAAGAAAAAATAACTGGTGAGGATACAGTATCATGGATTGGCCATGTTCCGTTGTTGTGACTTGGTTAGTCGTCATCAAACTTTGTTGGTATTGCTTTTCACGTACTTTGCGGGTGAACCAAATGATGCTATAAACAGTACGTTCTAATTTATAGTCCTTGTGGCTTTTAACCAATTCTAACTGCGAGGCGATATGATAATGCCAAAAGCGGTCAAAATCGTAATCATAGCGTTCACGTTGGATTTCAATGACTAGGCGGTGAGTTGGATCATCAACAAAAATATCAATTTCAATATCAACGCCGCCGATGGGTGGAATAAACTTTTTTTCAACTTCAATGGATTGTGGGGTGATATCAATATCCAAAAAGTCTTTGATGAAGGCTTTCAATATTTCTTCATCCGATAGCAGTTTTTTAAAAACCACTTGGTTGTTTAAGGGTGCGATTGGCATGGGTTTTCTCTTGAATTAAACAGGATACGATAACGACAGGGATTGTTTACAAAAGGGACTAGCCCGCAAGGAGTGTACCTCCATTTGATGTAAAATTATCGTTAATAATCAATAATTTATTTAATTTCTTGTCAAAATGATACACTATAAAATTTTCTGGAGATTGTAAATATAACATATTGATTAATAAATAATGATATGGAATTTTGTTCTACATCAAGTAAAAGTCACACCTGGGGTGTTAAATTTCAGGTATTTTGATGACTTTTTTTCACCCAAGATTTGTAGGGTGGGTAAACGGGCGGCAATGAACTCAATCTAAACCAAGATTTCACCGCCCGTTTGCCCACCATCCCCCATTTGGAATAAAAATAGAGTGAAAAATCAACCAATAAATTGGCTCAAATTTAACACCCCAGGTAACACACCCCTAGAAAGCACACTCCGATTTAATCTTTTCTTATACCCAATCCTTGTAGTTCTTTATTTATTTGGCAAAGCTGGGATTGTCCATCCCTGATTCTCAAGTTCTTGTTGTAAATGACTTTGTGCGGCGGTAGCCACTTGTTTCTGAATTAATTCCAATAAGTCGTCACCGTTATAGCTTTCTTTCTGAAAGATCGTTTCGACATAACCTTGTAAATGCGCTTGATCTTCTGTGCTGAGTTTGGTTGAGGTTAAAACAACAACGGGTATATTGCGCCACTTGGGATTTTGGCGTAAGTGGGCTACAAATTCAAATCCATCCATTTCTGGCATGAGCAAGTCTAATAAAATCAGGGCGGGGTTTTTGTCTTCAAGATGTTCTAAAGCGACTCGCCCGTTTTCCGCTTTGAATACGCGCCAACCTTCTTGTTTGATGATTTTGGCAACGAGTTCACGGTTTATCACATCGTCTTCAACAACCATGACTAAACGTTGTGATTCATCCCCAACATGGTATTTATTTAATATAGCCCCTAATTGATGACTTTCTACCGGTTTGACGAGGTAATCGGTTGCACCAAGCGCATAGCCTTGATTTAGTTCTTCTTCAATGGAAGTCATAATCACTGGAATGTCTGACAATAATGAGTCCTGTTTGAGCGTAGACAGTACTCGCCACCCATCCATACAGGGCATTCTGACATCAAGCAAAATGGCATCTGGACGTAATTTTTTGGCCAGTTTGATGCCGGCTTCGCCATCGGCTGCTACGGCAACTGAATAACCCAGTTGACTGAGGTAATTTTTCAGCAATTCTCGCGTGATGCTATCGTCGTCAATAACCAGAACAATGCCATGCACTTCCGTTGTGAGTTTATCAAGTTGTGCTTTTTGCTGCAATGTCACCTGTTCAATAGTCACTTGTACTGGCAAATCAACAGAAAATCGACTACCGCTCCCAAATTCGCTTTCTACGCTGATTTGGCCGCCCATCATTTCAGTGAATTGCTTCGTAATTGCGAGGCCTAAACCGGTACCGCCAAAACGCCGTGTAGTAGACGCATCAACTTGGGTAAAGGGTTGAAAGAGCTTTTGTTGTTGTTCGGGTGTCATGCCAATACCGTCATCCTTAATACAAAAGCGAATACTCTCTTCTCTCATCTGGCCTTCATGAACTGCTTCACGCTTCACTTGAAGACAAATCTTGCCTTCTTCTGTAAATTTAGCCGCATTACTCAATAGGTTGAACAAAATTTGGCGCGTTTTGATCAAATCAGCCGTGATTTCTCCTAGCGGCCTAATCATATGTATTTCCAAGTGATTGGCTTTATTATCAGCAAGCGGTTGAATGGTTGCAATCACCTCATTAACCAGTGTTTCGACTTGGAAGGTTTCCAAGTACAAATCCATTTTACCGGATTCAATTTTGGAGATATCTAAGACATCATTGATCAGGCTTAATAAATGTTTACCTGCTGCGTGAATTCTTTTGAGATCATCGCCAAAATCGGGCATTTCTAACTCTTCCGCATCTTCTATCAGCATCTCGCTGTAGCCAATAATGGCACTCATTGGGGTACGCAGTTCATGGCTCATGTTAGCGAGAAATTGAGTTTTAGTTAGATTAGCAGTTTCTGCGAGTTCTTTAGCACTATTCAGTTCAACGGTACGTTTTGCCACTTTTTTTTCTAATTGCGTGGCATAAGCTAATATTTTTTGATTTTGTTCTGCGATTTTCTGTTCTAATTTTTCACGCAGACGATAGAGTTCAACATGAGTATGTACCCGCGCCAATAATTCTTTTTCTTGGAAAGGTTTATGTACATAATCAATACCGCCAGCTTCAAAAGCACGTAGTTTATCTTCTGCTTTGTTCAGGGTAGACAGAAACAAAACGGGAATGGGTGCTAAAATGGGCTCATTTTTAAGACGTTTACAGGTTTCATAACCATTCCAACCTGGCATTTCTACATCCAACAAAATCACGTCGGGTTGTTTTTCCTGTGCCAATGCGAAAGCTTTTTCACCACTATTGGCTAGCACAACCTGAAAACCATCTTGTTGTAAAACCGCATTCAATAAAGTCAGATTAGTCAGGCTATCATCAACAACGAGAATAAGTGGCGTATTTGAGTTCATGTTGTCATTTATCAGTTATCGGTTGTCAGTTATATATAAATTAGGCCAGACTTTGTTGGTCGGAGTGCAAACTTTAGTTTGCTATAGATTTTCAGGTAAATAATTTCACAAGGGCAGCAAGAAAGGGCAGACACGTAGGGCAGACACGTAGGTCTGCCCCTACAAAACCACGTTTTGTAGGGGCGAACCTGCGTGTTCGCCCTTATTGTGTGCGAAAATTATTTTTATGAACATCTATAATTCGTTGTATAACATAAGCCCTGAGTTTAGCGTGTTCTTGTGGACTGATGCCATTAGGATCAAAGCGATAACGTTGATGTAAATTTAGCATAGTGTGTATCTCTTTTTTGGGTAAAACGGAGGCCGGTATGCGTTTTAACCAAGTTGTTAAGGTTTCACCTGGTTGGCGAATATAACCTGCTGCATTTAATTGTTGCACGATTTGATAAAATGGAGAATCCGCTCCGGTTTTGACGGCCCGTTTTATATTATGAACTGATGCTTTTTGTGAACGATTGATCTTTTGTCGGGTATACAGTCGCCATATCAATATTAAGCCCAAGGGTAAAATCAACCAGAGTAGCCACTGATTAGAAGTTTGGCTATTTTGCCAACGCCATTTATAAAATTGGTAAGCTAAAAAAGACCCTAAATCATACATGGGTTTCCACCAAGCAGCCATCTCTTCTTCTAAGCTAATCCAAGCCGCTGGGGTGGTGTCAAATGCTTGCCAGCGATCATTGATATAGGCGAGTGCCCAAGCGTGAGCATGGCGTTGACGTACTATATAAACTTCTTCTAAATCGCTAAATTCTTCAACAGCATAGCCGGAGGCATAGCGTGATGGAATCCCGGCGGTGCGTAATAGTAACACGGTTGCGGTGGCAAAGTATTCACAATGTCCAGTGCGGCTGTGTTGTAAAAAATGTTCTAATGGTGTTATTTCACTTTGTTTTGGCGCACTCAGCGTGAGTGCGTATTGGAAATCATTGAAAAATTTGGTCACTGTTTTCAAGACTTCTTGTGGCGTTTGTTGCGGTAAGCCGAGATGAGTTGATAAAGTAATCAGGTGTTTTTTTTCATTATGGGGTAAGTGTAAATCATATTCGCTTGGCACGCTATCTAATGGTGTGCTTTTTTGTGTGAAATCGGCGGTGTATTTGATCAATCCTGGCCCGTTTTCGATTTTAACGGCACCAAAATCATTATGTTGTAAGCTGGGTACGGGTAGTTTTGATATCTGATAAGTGCCATGCGGTAAGGCTAACATGCCTTTGCCTTTTTGAAGATAGGCTGAAATGTTGATTTGTGATTGTTGATGGGCTGTGGCATTCAATTCATTAAATCGAAAACCATTTGATGCCCATTTCGATGTTTTGATCGGGTTTAGATCAGTGATGTTGGGGAAAACTTCGGTTATTTGTTTAGTTCGCCACTGACTATTTAAATACAAATTATAACTGGCTTCACGCAGTAATAGTGGATAATCTGTTTCGACTCGTAGGCGAATGGTGTCTGATTGTTTAAGCCGTCCAATATCGCCAATCGCGGTATGTTGCCGATATGGATCGCGATTTTCCAAGATCATGTCTTCAAACCAATTCAAAATGAGCGATTCGACTTGGATTTGTAAACGGTAAATGCCCAATTGGCCGATAGAAGCCAGTGTCGTTGCTATGATCAGTAACCCTGCCCAAATGGCAACAGAATAACGTTGTGGACGAACTGCCCATAATCCATAAGCGATCAATAAACCGGCTCCAACAAAAAACCAGGCGTGGTAACCGACACTGGCAGACAGTAAACAGATCATCATATAGGGATAAGTGAGATTGATTTGCCTACGGGCGTAAGGGTGAGTCGTGCCTCCTTTTGCCTCAAAACAACGTAGTGACCAAAATAAGCAGCTCATTTTGATTGCGCCTTGCGTGCTATACATTTGGGCCGCTATCAGTATGAAAAACAACATCGGTAACCAGTTCAGTAAAGTCGTTAATCCGTAAATGGATTCTTGGATGATGAGGTAAAGGGTGGCCATGATAAATGACAATGATGTGAGCTCGGTGACATGATTAAAGTCTTTATCTGATAGGGCCCAACGCCAGTTTACCCAACGTGCCCCTTCTAAAATGATTGCCATCGGTATCGCAAATGGGAGTAAATGGCTTTGCCAACCCCAAAAGACGAGTACACAACTTATTAAACCGAGAGGAGGGATCATATTAATTGTGTGTGTTAATTGTTAATTGTTAATTGTTAATTGTTAATACATAGTACAACGGATTAACGGTATAAACGGATTTTTTATCACGCTATTGTCGAATTTCAATTTTGAACAAGCTGGTTTTATCCAACTGTTAAAATAATGGGGATCGTAGGGTGGGTAAGCGGCTGCCAACAAATTCTACCCCCTAACCGCCCCCACCATGCCCATCACTCACGCAAACATCGGAACAGGATTACACGGATTAAAGGATTGACAGGATTATTATAGCGTT
>QNEL01000255.1 GCA_003645185.1 Candidatus Parabeggiatoa sp. nov. 3 | reverse complement strand
ATTTTGTTTTGGGTTTCAAGGCGAAATTTTGACCTGTTTTTTACCTTGTCAAATTGAAGGCAAGCGTTAGGGCATGGGCCCTGTGCTAATCTCAAAATCAATTTGGCACTTTTATCCCCATTCTACCCAGATAAATCTTGAATCCTTGAGCTTAATTCAATGGCATTGAGGTTGGAGTGAGGGATGAATGGTTGGACTTCCCGTTGTCAGTCCAACCTACGAATTGTTTTTAATCAACCCGTTTCATCTTTAACTTGTAACTTGTTTAATCTGCTCCTCACTGAGTGTATTACCGAAGCGATGTATAAAGTTTTCTGTTGCTTCTGCTATTCCCTCTGTTTTTCCATCTGCTTTAGCAGCCGCTAGTTTATCTGGAAACAACAGTTCAATCAGTTGTTTTGCAGTTGGATCGTCTCGAAGTGATTCTATGTTCATAATCGTTGTCGGTGAAAGTAGTTGAAAACCGGCAGTATTATATTTATATACCAGCCAGTTTCTCAAACAACCAAGAAGAGGGGCAACCACAAGGGATTGCCCCTACGAACCGCCCGTAGGGGCAATCCCTTGTGGTTGCCCCTTGCGGTAAAATACCTGTTTATTTGTGCTTCAGTACTTAGAAGAGATGCAAACAGATCTGCTTGTTTGAAATCTTCTTTTGAAGATTTTTTCATATTTTATCATTACCAGTTCGAGTATTAAAAACGAGTCTATGCCCGTTAGTAGAAGTATTTTTCATTTTTTTTTAACACAGAGAACACAGAGTACCACAGAGTACCACAGAGAATAAGTAATTCACGCAAAAGTTGCGCGCAACTTTTGCGTGAATTTGATTTTTCAATTAATACTCTGATATTAAATGCACTTTAAATGTGTGTATTTTTGAGCGAATTTGCAAACTGATAGGTGGTAAGTAGGGAGTAGCAGGGCCTCGTCAAAGTCCGATATAAGTTATTGATTTAGTGACAATAGACGGATATATTTATCAAAAATATATTATAAATCAGTAAGTTATAATTTATGGTTTCATGTAGAGTCTAAAATGAACAAAAAAATTTAAATAATCAAAAAGTTAGTATCAACTTTGACGGGGAATATCCAATCCTATCATTTGACTCTTTTTCAATGATATGAAGCAATAGCAGTATCCATTTCTTCCACAGGTACCATTTTATCTATCAGTTTTTAAAATTCCACAAACATCTCCCTTCTGCCCTATCCAAACTCAAAAGCGCATTCTCTTCACCTGTTAAAAAATTCCTCGCGAAAATATTTGAACCAAAAATAAATCTCAAGCTTTCAAATTGGAAATATTTAATAAAAATGTGTCAATTTTGATCAACACCTGATGACAACACCCCTGATTGATTCAAATCACAAAATCACGCCAATTTATTAATGGGTTTGTCATTAATAATTAACCATTAACCATTAATAATTACTGATTTTTTAATCAGCGTAAATCATGATAATCATGATTAATCAGCCTTCTATCTATATAATTAATATCGTGATCAGCAAGATGCTAAACAGAAAATGAGTGGATTTTCAAATCTAAAAACGTGATAAAACTCTGATTGTCATGATTGACACTGATTTTTGTTATTCGCGTCAATATTAGATGTACATGATTAATCAGTGTTTTATCTATATCATTAGTACAACGGATTAGGGGAATGAACGGATTGGTGTGTTGGCAGTATTGAGTCAATCCGTTCATTACGCGAATCCGCTGTACTCAATAATCCGTTTACGAAGCGAATCCGCTGTACTCAATCATTCATTCTAAAAAAAATGCCTCAAAAAACACTCACAATTTGGATTAAAGCAACTCGCCCTCAATTTTTTACGGTGATTATTTTGCCTATTTTATTAGGCACCGCTATCGCTAACCATTTGCATGGCGTATTTTTACCACTCTATTTTGGCTTATCGCTACTCGCTGGTATTCTCACTCATGCTGCGATCAATGTGCTCAATGACTATTTTGATCACCTCAATAAAACCGATGATTTCAATCATACTCCCCTTACCCCCTTCGCTGGTGGCAGTCGCATGATTCAAAAAGGGATTTTAACCCCAACCGAAACCTATCGTTTTGGCATGTTATTACTGATAATCGCTATCAGTATTGGCCTCTTTTTAGTTTGGGCCCGAGGATTACCATTACTATGGATAGGGTTAATCGGTATATTATCAGGCTATTTCTACTCCGCGCCCCCATTTTCATTTCACAGTCGCGGCTTAGGCGAAATATTAGTCGGCCTCAATTTTGGCGTGTTAGCCGTGTTGGGCGCTTACTATGTGCAAATTCAAAGCTTGAGTCTCATTGCCGTGATAGCGGCATTACCGCTGGCCGTTTTAGTCACGGCGATTTTATATCTCAATGAATTTCCTGACTATGTCGCGGATAAACAAGCCGGTAAAAAAACTTTAGTGGTGCGTTTAGGGCAAATTCAAGCTCGCCCGATTTATGCGCTGTTGATCGGATTCAGTTTCATTGCTGTCATTTTAGGTGTGATGTTTAATACCTTACCTATGTTAAGTCTTATCAGTTTATTAGCCTTACCTTTGGGCTTCTTTGCGATTAAAACGCTGTATGTTGCTTACGATCAATCAACGGCCCTCATTCCCGCGATCAAAAACACGATTATGCTGCATACCGTCGTCAGCGTGTTATTGATTTTTGCGTTTGTGTACTAAAAAGGGCAACCACAAGGAAGGGCAACCACGAGGGATTGCCCCTACAAGAACCGATTGTTGGTTAAATGGGAAGGTTTCACACAAGGGCAACCACGAGGGATTGCCCCTACATACAACCTCTTCTTGTAGGGATAATCCATTGTGATTGCCCCATTGCTCACACCCCGTTATTCGATTTGGAGAATCAATATTATGAAAATACAGAGATTGCTCATTTCTGTCTTACTCTTATGTTATCTCACATTGACGGCCTGTAAAATTAATCATCCCTTTGTTGCTAGAGAGCCTATTGAGCAAGGCAATACTGATGATTTAGCTGTTCAAAGTTCTCTAGTCGCGCACACAACTCGCTCGTGTTGGCAGAGTATTCCTAATAATGGGCGACAGCCTAAGACTTTTATTTTGGCAACGGGTGCAAACGTCGGCCAACTTCGTTTCAGCGATCAAGATGCGCGACAATTTGCACAAGCCATGCAAAACCGCTTTAAAGTACCCGAGCAACAAGTGTGTTTATTACAAGGCGTTTATCGCGTCGAATTTGAACAAGCGTTGAGAGATTTAAAACAGAGGGTTAAACCAAATGATCGTGTGATCATCTTCTTTTCAGGAGCGGGGGCTTATGTCAGAGATGATAATGGAGATGAAGCCGATCAAGTCGATGAAGTGCTAGTCACTTTGGATGTTCAAGATTCAAAACATCCCAATCGACAAGATGTGGTGACCGATGATCATTTAGTTAGATTAATCAATCAGTTACCCACTCAACGTGTTATGACGTTTATTGATGCTGGCTACGAGGGTAGTAGAGACTCAGAAAATCAGAGGCTATCAAATCAAGTACGGCATAAATTTTATGCCAAAGGTGAAATCGGCACGTTTTCATTGCCGCGTGATCCAATGGAAAGGGCAAATGGGTTAGAACAGCTTAAGGGCCAAGTTTTTGCAGCGGCACGCGAATCTCAAAACGCCTATGAAATGAAACAAGGTGGAGTGTTTACCCAATCTTTTCTAAAAGTATTAGCGCGTTATCCCGATGCCACTCTGACTCAAGTCTTTGAATACACTCAGGCTGAAATACAATGATCAATTATCAGTAGATCGAAAACAAATAAAAGCAAAATAAGCAAAATAACAGGCATTCCAAGAGGGCCGCAAAATAACAGGCATTCCAAGAGGGCCGCAAAATAAATTTTGCAACGACAATCAGGCATTCAGCGAAGGTATGGAGTGCAAAATTTATTTTGCCTTTTCGTTCCAAATTTATTTTGCCCATACCTGAGCTTGTTGATGGGCGGGATTATTTAATCTATTTATAATTGATAATTGATTTCCACATTTCACGCTAAAGTATAGCGAAGCTTCACTACGCGCGTGAAATAAAGTTTTTGCGCGCAAAAACTGGGGCAAAGAATTGATAATTGAACGAAGGGTTGTAATTGCTGTGTAATGGAGTAATATAAATCAATATTAATAATGCATTAAACACTCCCTTATTCATCTTACAGAAGGAGTAGTCCCATGATTGATACAGACGGTTATAGAATGAACGTAGGTATTATCCTGACTAATCAGGATGGGCAAGCGTTATGGGCAAAACGTGTTGGACAAGATGCTTGGCAATTTCCACAAGGTGGTATTAAAGCGACTGAAACCCCAAAACGGGCGTTATTTCGTGAACTCCATGAAGAATTAGGTTTAACCACTAAACAAGTCCATGTATTAGGTGCCACACGCGGATGGTTACGTTACCGCTTACCTCATAATTTGATACGTTATCACCAACGCCCTTTGTGCATCGGTCAAAAACAAGTCTGGTATATGCTACGTCTTTTAGGCCATGACAACAACATTTGCCTGAATACAAGCGATAATCCAGAATTTGACCAATGGTTATGGGTTGATTATTGGTATCCTTTAAGTGAAGTCGTTTATTTTAAAAAGGCCGTGTATGAAAATGCGCTTAAAGAACTTCACCCTTTAGTGCAATCTCATCCCGAACCTCAAAAACGTCGTTTGATTTATAAATTACCCACTCAACGTCTCGGCGTATCTGTTTAAAGCTAGAATGATAAATGATGAATGATGAATGAATTAAACAATTCATTCATTGAATCATCATTATCTATTTGTGAGCCCCTTTTAAGCACACAAGTAAACAGTGCCAACTTATATACACTCATTTAATTTCAAAGTGGTAGGGGCAATCCCTTGTGGTTGCCCCCATTGGATTATCTCATTTAATTTCAAAGACTTATATTTATTTAGAAACCGTTTTATAATCCTTGTCATTATTTCATTCTTAATTTCACTTGAGGAACCCAAAATGTTAGTTATACCCGCCATCGATCTAAAAGATGGTCAGTGTGTACGGCTTAGACAGGGCCGTATGGAGGATGATACGGTATTTTCCAGTGATCCTGTCGCCATGGCAGAACGCTGGATAAAGGCAGGCGCACGTCGTTTACATATTGTCGATTTAAACGGCGCTTTTACTGGTCAACCCGTCAATGCTTCAGTCATACATGAAATTGCTCAAACTTACCCTGATATTCCAATACAAGTGGGTGGGGGTATTCGTGATGAAGATACCATACAGACTTATCTTGATGTTGGGGTAAACTATGTCATTATTGGTACTAAGGCTGTTCAGTCTCCACACTTTATTGCCGATATCTGCCGAGAATTTCCAGGGCATATTATCGTCGGTTTAGATGCCCGTGAAGGGAAACTGGCAACAGAAGGTTGGTCAAAACTATCCCGTCATAGTGCCATAGAGATGGCACAACAATTTGAACAAGACGGCGTTGAAGCGATTGTATTTACAGACATCAGTCGTGACGGAATGCTACAAGGCCTCAATATTGACTCAACAGTCACATTAGCGCGCTCCATTAAAATTCCAGTGATAGCCGCCGGTGGTATAACCACGATAGATGATATTCGGGCCTTATGTGAAGTCGCCGAACAAGATATTATGGGCGTAATAACAGGCCGCGCGATTTACGAAGGCACATTAGATTTTACCCAAGCCCAAAAATTAGCCGATGGCTTTGTCATGTAGGGTGGGTAACGTGTTGCCCACCCATCTCCCAAAAACACCAATGTAGGGTGGGTAACGTGTTGCCCAAAAGGGCGCATTTCTAAAAAAAAGTTGTACTTAACTTTTGTACTTAACTTCTGCCTGATTTTCAAAGCAAAATTTATTTTGCGATAGCCCGATTTTCGTTCCAAATTTATTTTGCGATAGCCCGATTTTCGTTCCAAATTTATTTTGCGATAGCCCGATTTTCTAAAGCAAAATTTATTTTGCGATAGGCCGATTTTCGTTCCAAATTTATTTTGCGATAGGCAGATTTTCTAAAGCAAAATTTATTTTGCTTGTTTGCTATTGGAATGCCTGTTATTTTGCGATAGCCCTATTGAGATTGATAACTAAAAATGTTAGCAAAACGCATAATTCCCTGTCTTGATGTTGATGCTGGACGAGTTGTTAAAGGCGTTAATTTTGTCAATATCCGCGATGCTGGTGATCCGATTGAAATTGCGAAGCGTTATGACGATCAAGGCGCAGATGAAGTCACGTTTTTAGACATCACCGCGAGTTCTGATGAACGCGATACCATAGTACATGTCGTTGAAGAAGTCGCCAGTCAAGTCTTTATTCCCCTAACAGTAGGTGGCGGTATTCGTCAACTATCCGATATTCGGCGTATGCTCAATGCTGGCGCGGATAAAGTAGCGATAAATACAGCCGCCGTATTCAATCCAGAATTTGTCAAAGAAGCCAGTGAACATTTGGGCTCACAATGCATAGTCGTCGCGATTGATGCAAAGCAAGTCAGTCAAGAAGGTGAACCCCTACGTTGGGAAGTTTTTACACACGGCGGGCGTAAAGCGACTGGCATTGACGCAGTGGGCTGGGCCCAAAAAATGACTGAATTTGGAGCGGGTGAAATACTGCTAACCAGTATGGATCGAGATGGCACCCGCAATGGTTTTGATTTAGCATTGACACGCACCATCAGTGAATCCGTCAGTATTCCCGTGATTGCTTCTGGCGGAGTCGGCACATTAGAACATCTTGCAGAAGGGGTTCATGAAGGTAAAGCAGATGCCGTGCTGGCAGCCAGTATTTTCCATTTTGGAGAATACACCATTGCCCAAGCTAAACAAGTGATGGCAGATCGAGGGATTGAGGTGCGTCTTTAATATAGGTGTTAATATAAGTAAAACTCAAAACTGGCGTGAACAGTGACTGTTAATATCGTTTTGTTCCAAGTTCAGAAGTTCATAAAGGAACTTATTTTTTGGCCATTACTAAAAAAACCGGAAAATAAACGCAAAAGACGCTTGAGTCTGCTGGCGATGCCTTAAAAATATCTTTTTCACATTAAAGTTTTTACGCACCGAAGACAAGCTCTGGGGACACGCAAAAATTTTGGCAATTGCGTTTCTGTGAAAACGTTTTTTGTGTATTTTTAGTTACAATAATACAATTATCATGACTTGAAAATGAAACTAAGTCGTCCTACAATATGACGCACGAGTCAGGTTGACTCATAACAAGAAATGTTTTTTTGTACCTGGTATTTCGAGGTGAAGGCTGGTAAATAGCTCTTCAAATCTTGGTTTGAAGCTCTGTTTTACCCAACCGGGACTGCCTTCCAGAACGTAAAGTACATGGTTATATCATACCGTTTTTGCGGGACTGATGTCAACGGTTGGGACTGCTCAACCAGGAATCTAGTTGCAATTTTTCGGAATTATCAACAGAGAGCGAATTACCTAAAAACGTCCAACTTTGTCTAACTTTTTAGGAGCAGAATAAAATGCAGTTCGTGCGTCAATTCAATAAAGCTATGGGACTGGCTGCTATGATTAGTACTTTAGTTGTCGGCACACAGCAATCCGCTGTGGCAGAAGACACAGCCAGCAAAGATGAAATGAGTGGTTTGAGCGGTATGTCTGACATGGGTGGAATGAGTGGTGGTCTGGTTGGAATGAGTGGGCTATCTGCTATGGCAGCTACGAGTGTCACGGTTAGCAAGGCGGGTCATATCTGCATGGTGCCACAAGGTGTAATCATGTTTTATCCTACAACCAGTGGAATGAGTGGTATGTCCAGTGGCGAAAACGCGAAAAACGGCGAGCAAAGCAGTATGGCCGGAATGAGCGAGCAAAGCGAGCAAAGCGATCAGTCTGGTATGAGCAATATGTCTGGCATGGCAGGTGCTTTTAGCCATTCTTGTGTTATGCCTCAAGGTGTCATCGTGTTCTATCCGACAATTGCCGGTATGAGTGGCATGTCTGGTATGGGCGGAATGAGTGGCATGGGGGGCTTTGGTAGTTGGACACCAAAGTCTCCCAAATAGAATTTTCGGCAATATCAATAAAAGAGAGTTGATGTTCGTTTGATGAGTAAGCACAGGGATGTGCGAGTTTTTTTAACCTGGGCGAACACTAAAGGAAAGCCCTACAGTAGGGGAATACCTGCGTGTTTGCCCGATACGATATGGCATTGATGCCTAATTAGGGCAATGCCCCTACAATATTCTGCTTGCCCTCGCTTACCCTTTCACCGCGTCGTCATGTCAATCCCCTTGTGGTTGCCCCTGTTGCCCCTGTGCTTGCCTAAGTCTGTCTTTTAAATCACTTTTGAAATAAATAATTAAAGAAAGAAAATACATTTAAAAATGAAAATATTTTCAGCGCGTTATTATTGTATTTTATAACTCAATCTAATTTGTTGTTTCATCAGTCGTCTCAAACCGGTTATTATAGAGAAAATTAATTCTTAATTCTTAATTAATAAATGGAAATGATTCTAATTTTTTGACTGTTTTTTAATTTAAATGTAGTGATCAAGCGGATGTTAAACAAAAAATGAGATTTTGAGCAAATCTAAAATCGTGATAGAACGCTGATTGTCATGATTGTCATGATTTACGCTGATTAATAATGATCTGTTCAACATCAATCTGATTACTACAGTTTTTGCAAAATACTATGATAATATGAAAAATAATCCAAGTTGCTATCTATCCCTTTATTCCCATCAAATTTAATTAATTGACAATTGACAATTTATAGGGTTTTGGAAAATTAATTAGTTTTGGACATATCAATTTCAAAATAGCATAAATGATATAGGGGGCGAAATGGCGTGTTTAGCGTCACTATCTGATCTATATAATTCTCATAAAAATCAATTAGTAAGAGGACAGACATACAAGTCTGCCCATAGATATTTGATGGCATGATGTCGGGGCTGCACTTGCGTGTTCGCCCTCTTTTGACTAGATAGCAACTTGAGCAAGAGAGCATACACACAAGTCTGCCGCTACGCGACATTTGATAGAATGGTGTAGAGGCGAATCGCTGTGTTCGCCCTCTTTTCACTATTACTATTTATTTATTATTACTATTAATATAATTTAGGAAAAATTCTAAAGAGGAAAACGATGGCAAAAAATTTTCTGACTCCGGCTGAAACAGCCCAAGCATTTATTGGTGTTGGCGATTACAAAGTCAAAATGCCTATTTCTAAGGTAATCGTCTCATCTTTCCTTGCAGGTGCTTATATTGCACTGGCCGCCCAAGTTATGACCACCGTGACTCACGATATGGCAGGGTATTTTGGTGTTGGATTCAGCAGTTTTATTGGCGGCTGCGTATTTGGTATTGCCCTCGTCCTTGTCCTCGTTGCCGGTTCTGATCTCTTTACAGGTAACTGTCTTCTTTCCATGGGTTGGTTAAATAAAAGTTTAACCACTAACCAAGTTCTAAACAACTGGGCGCTTGTTTATACGGGCAATTTTATTGGCGGTTTATTCCTCGTTTGGATGATGTACTCCAGCGGTATTTGGGACGGACATGGCAGCCAAATCGGTGCCCATGCGGTATCTATAGCGTATAAAAAGACGCATTTGACATTTTTGGAAGCCTTTGTTAGGGGTATTGGGTGTAACTGGTTAGTGTGTTTAGCTGCTGTTATTGTTGTAGCTGGTCAGGATACGATGGGTAAGATTATAGGGGCTTGGTTCCCAGTAATGGTGTTTATCGCCAGCGGTTTTGAACACTGTATCGCCAATATGTTTATTATTCCAGCGGGTATTGTTGCTTCGTTGGAACCTGCGGTTGCAGAGCTTGTCATG
The DNA here is from genome assembly GCA_003645185.1 of Candidatus Parabeggiatoa sp. nov. 3. GTDB lineage: Bacteria > Pseudomonadota > Gammaproteobacteria > Beggiatoales > Beggiatoaceae > Parabeggiatoa. The sequence goes on along the minus strand of QNEL01000255.1, from coordinate 1,161 downwards.
TCCAATCATCCTACTTGGGAACTCAGTTCCTTGAATATTTACACCTTTGTGGTTCACAATCTGATTCCCGTGACTCTGGGCAATATTGTGAGTGGTGCTGGATTGGTTGGGGGTATTTATTGGTACTTGTATGTTAAAGGCACTAAACCGGCAACAGCTTAGAATGCTTAAGGGGGCGCATTTCTAAAAAAAGGTCATGAAGATAAATTTTGAAGGCCCGATTTTCAAAACAAATTTATTTTGCGGCCCAATTGGAATGCATGTTATTTTGCTGCCCGAATTTCGTTCCAAATTTATTTTGCGGATCGCCAAGATTGATAATGACCCTTTTTTTGGGAATGCGCCCTGCATAAGCTTTAGAGAATCTCTTTGGAATATCATACACAATTATCTCCTCAGTAGTCTTGATGAAGATATTTTTGTGGATCGGGGCTGACGTGTCAGCCCTTTTAAACTAGGGATGCTCCCTTTCAATGATTTCAATACCTCAATAATTCACTTCGCGAGGACATTTTTTATGGGAAATGAGAACCACAGTACGCCTAACAACGCTGACAATCAGCCGCAGCAAATACCTCATAACAATTCTCTTGTTATTGGGGCAATGAGTTCGGTCATTTTAATTGTGATTGTGGCCGGTTTCACAAGCTTATTAAATAATAAAAAGATTTCGGCGCTTGAAATCCGCTCAAGTCAATTAGAGGCCAGTTTGCAAGTTTTGCAAAAAGAGACTGCCACCTCAATGACAACACAGCCTGTGTTTGAGGCTTTGAAGGAAGAAAAGGCCGCTTCAATCAAGCAACCGGAAAATGCGCTGAACGACAAAGCGGGCTTAAAAATCGAAGCACTTGATGCCCAATTGCAAACCTTGAAACAGGCCGTCACGGTTGCACAAAATCGGCAAGATGAGCAACTCAAAGCATTGGCAGTTCAAGTCACTCAGTTAGAAACGACTTTGAAAGCAGATCTCAAAGTATTGGCTCAAGAACAGAACGATAAACTGAATGGGTTAGAGGCCCAATTGCAAACCGTGAAAGCGGAAAACACGGTTGCGCTTAACCAACAAGGTGAGCAGTTCAAAGCTTTGTCTCATCAAGTGACTCAACAAGAAACGGCTGTGGGCGAACTGACTACAGCGTTTGAAGCGCTAAACGATCAGAT
>QNEL01000254.1 GCA_003645185.1 Candidatus Parabeggiatoa sp. nov. 3 | reverse complement strand
TAATTAATAGAAACAACCAAGGGGCAACCACAAGGGATTGCCCCTACGGGCGATTTGTAGGGGCAATCCCTTGTGGTTGCCCTTTACTGGTAAAATACCTGTTTATTTGTGCTTCAGTACTTAAGATAAATAGCATGATGATATAATGCGAACTTTTTATGACAAAATTCACGACAAAAACAGCAAGTTACACCCATAAAGACACCTATTAATAGAAGGAAAATGATTGATGACTTTACAAGAAGACATGCGACATTTAGGCCAACATGCGCGTGAAGCGGCACAACTGTTGGCGCGTTCCACAACCCTGAGTAAAAACAATGCGTTGGAAGCCATTGCCCAACAATTAGAACAACAACAGGATACCTTACTTGCCGCTAATGCTAAAGATTTAGAAGCGGGGAAAGCGAAAGGTTTAGATTCGGCCTTATTAGATCGTTTAGCTTTGAATGATTCTCGCATTGCGAGTATGGTTGAAGGTTTACGACAAATGATAGCCTTGCCTGATCCGATAGGTGAGATCACGGATTTAAACTATCGTCCAAGCGGCATTCAGGTTGGCAAAATGCGTGTGCCTTTAGGTGTGGTTGGGATTATTTATGAATCGCGCCCTAATGTCACGGCCGATGCGGCCGGTTTATGTCTTAAATCTGGCAATGCCACCATTTTGCGCGGAGGCTCTGAGGCCATTCATTCTAATCAAGCGATTGCTCAGTGCATTCATGCCGGCTTGGCGGCCGCGCAATTGCCGCAAACAGCGGTGCAAGTGATAGAAACCACTGATCGGGCGGCAGTAGGCGAATTAATACGCCTGTCAAAATATGTCGATGTTATCATTCCCCGTGGGGGTAAAGGCTTGATTGAGCGTATCAGTCAAGAGGCCCGTATTCCGGTTATAAAACATTTAGATGGCATTTGCCATACTTATATTGATGATAAAGCGGATATTGAAAAAGCCATCGCGGTAGCCTATAACGCGAAAACGCAACGCTATGGCACTTGCAATACCATGGAAACCTTATTGGTTGCTGAAGGTATTGCGAAGCAAGTGTTACCGCCATTGGCCGAGAAATATCAATCAGTGGGTGTCGAATTGCGCGGTTGCCCCGCGACACAGGCTTTATTACCTAATATAAAAGCGGCAACTGATGAAGATTGGGATACCGAATATTTAGCCGCCATTTTATCCATAAAGATTGTAATAGATTTTGATGACGCAGTGGAGCATATCCGTTTACATAGCTCTCAACACACGGATGCGATTATCACAGAAGATTGGAGTCGAGCGCGACGGTTTTTGACTGAAGTTGATTCAAGTTCTGTAATGGTTAATGCCTCTACCCGATTTGCAGATGGTTTTGAATATGGGTTAGGGGCAGAAATTGGTATCAGTACCGATAAGTTTCATGCCAGAGGGCCGGTAGGATTAACCGGTTTAACCTCACAAAAATTTATTGTGTTGGGAGAAGGGCATATCAGGAACTGATTGAAAAGATAGAATTTTTAGGTATTTAGCTTCGCTGGCCTTCGGCTCACTTAAGAAGTTTCGCGAAGCGAAACTTCTTAAGTGAAATGGTGGGTTCGCGCCAAAAGTTTTGCGCGCAAAACTTTTGGCGCGAAACGTGTTTTTGTTGCCCACCATTCCCCTATCCTAAAATCAAAAATCATTCAAACCCGTTGGAGCCACCGGCGAAGGTTGAGACGGATTAGGCAAATAAACCCGATAATCCTGCAAATCACCCGATAAACTCGCCTCTTTGACAACCACTGGCCGCAAAAAAATCACCAATTCTGTTTTAGCGTAATTATCATCACGATAACTGAATAAATCACCAATAAGCGGTAATTGTGAAAGTACCGGCACCCCCTTTTTCTTCTGATCAATCACATCCTCCATTAATCCCCCAATAACCGCAATATCACCATTATTGATTTTTAAAATCGACTCAATTTCACGTACTTGTATCTCAGGAATCCGATTAACCGTATCCGCTAATGCCAAGGCCGGGTTAGGATCCTCTTTAAAATCAATAACACGCGAAATGGTTGGGCGGATATTCAACATAACCACATCATTTTGACTGATTTGTGGCGTAACACTCAAAACTAAACCCACTGGCACCGTATTGATTTTCGTTGTATAAATTTCCCGCGTTCTCGTCTCAGTCTCGTTAATTTCTACCACCGTCGTAAAATACACAAGATTATCAACGACTTTCAATATCGCCGTTTGATTATTCAATACCATCACTTTAGGGCTAGATAAGACTTTAACGCTTCCAAATTGTTCCAGCAAACGAACATTCGCAGAAACATTTCCAAATCGGCTGTTAGGGTTGTTATATCCAAAAGAATAAAATGCTCCTCCCACATTTCCCCGCATCATGGATTGCGTATAACTAAAATCACCAGAGATGCGTTGCCAATCTATCCCAGCTTGATACTGATCACTGAGTCGCACTTCCGCAATCGTCGCCTCAATTAACACCTGTCTCTGTACACTCGCAATGACTTTGTCAAGGAAATGCTGTATTTGCCCATGCTGTTTGTGAGTAGCACGAACTGTAATAACGCCACTTTCAGGATTCATGATCACCTGCGCCTGTTTATTACCAGTATCGCGGGTAGAATCACTGGCTAAAATCGCCTTAAGATTGTCTTCTAGTGTTTTCCAAAACTGATTATTTGACTCATTCGTAATCTCAGTGGTCGAATTATTCTCCCCTTGGCTACCACCGCCACTACCACCCACTTTGCTGAGATCACTGATGATTTGTGTCGCAACAATCACTTCACTACGACTCTTTCTTGACAGATTGACATAATCCACAGTATACAACCGTACATAAGGCCGATCGGGCGAAATCGTCAAATGCGTTCCATCAATCTGATAACGCAAATCCACTTGTTTCGCAATACGCGCCATCAATTGCGGTAAAGTTTGATTAATCGCATTAAGCGTGATCGTGCCACTGATATCCTGATGGATATCGATATCCAAATCCGCATCGCGTGCCAGCGCAAACAATAACTTATCAACAGGCACATTATCAACCACCACAGTATACGTTTCCAACAGTGCCTTAGACTTTGTTGGCGGCGGCACAAAAGGCTTTTGTTGTATCAATGGTGGAATATCATTTTTAGGCGGCGGAATTTGACTCGTATTGATATGGCCTGGCGACGTTCGAGGCGGTTGCGGCGCACAGGCATTCAATAACATTAATAAAACCATTAAACCATAAAAAAAAGGGTATTGGTGAAAAAAATCGTCAGATTGCATTGATATTGCCTAGGGATAAATCCCCAATTTATAACGCCATTAAAAACCTGACAGGTTTTGAAAACCTGTCAGGTTTGGGCCAAAATATTTATCTGAACTATACTGCACGCGGGCACAATTTAAACTTTTAAAAGCATTCCCGATTGCATAAAGTACAAAGGCAAATCGTTCAGAAAAAGCTTAAAACGCGCAACCCCGTAGGGGTTTTCACGCTAATGTTTCGCGGAGCGAAACATTAGCGTGAAATGTGAAACTTCGTTGCCGAGCGTAGCGAGATCATAGCCCCAGGTGGCAACCTGGGGTTGCCAAAAAACGATAAAAGTTAAGTTTATTCCCGCGCCAAGTATAACGCTAATGCCAACATTCAGCCGAAAGAATTTTCACCTCATCATTAGACAAGTAAAACGACGACACCGGCACATTCGATTCTTCACAGCGCAACGGCTCAATCTGCTTAGAAAACGGATTCCAAATCACCGTTATCGGCCGCCGCTGCTTTTTTCTAATCAATTCACAAGCAATATGCACCGTAGGTAACTGAACCACTAAAGCACTATGCATTTGTGCCTCTACTTTAAGCGCATACCTTTCCCGAATATCAGCCAATTTACGTTTAGATTCCATTTTAGTGGCTTCAATGCGATCCAATTCACGCTGCTTATCCTCATCCTGTAAATGCTTCTTCTCAATTTTTTCCTTAATTTCCTGAATAATAATACTGTAATAATCGGTTAATCTATCTTCATCGCGCTGTTGCTTGCGACGCAAACTTTTTTGCCAATTCTCCAGTTCATCTTCAATCAAACTCTGAGAAATGTTTTCAATAATGCCCGACAAAGTCTCAAAAGAGACACTCAATTCAGGCGACTCTTCAACAACAGCCATGCGATCAGACTCCCATAACAACGCATCACCAATCTCTATCGGTGCCACCCCCGTCAAAGCATTCAAAAAAAAAGAAACTAACCCTAAACGATTTTCATCGGCTTGTCCAACATAAGCCATATTACAAAGCCAATAAGGCGTTATTTTCTCTTTTGCATTTTGCACCCGAATCAAACCATTTAAAGGTTTTAAAGCATTCGTCACCGTTTTCTCAAAACCCGTTGTTTTCAGATAGCCCTCATATTTCACACCAAGCGTCGCCACATAACCTTTTTCTTGCAGCAAAGCTTCAAATTGTTTAAGGATATCAGAACTATAAGTCACAAAATAACCATCTCGCACATCAGCAGTTGTCGTAAAAGTGACTTCCTCATCAAGTTCTAACCATTTAGCCACCGTTTCAGGCAATAACACATTCAGCGTATTAGGCTGTGAAGATTCAGCAATGCCATCATGTAGATGTACGATTTTTTCAAGCGTATTTAAAATCGGATCAGTTGTCATAACGTTTGTAGGGGCAATACATGCCTTCTTGAATTACAATATTTATTGGATAGGCTCAATTTTGATAGGGAAATAATAACGCAAAAGACGTTTTCACGCTAAAGTTCGCGGAGCGAACTTTAGCGTGAAAAAGAGACGCAAGAGACGCTTCGATGCCAAATTCCTTACTGAGCATCTTTAGCGTCTTTAGCGTCTTTAGCGTCTTTAGCGTTTATTTGAAATTACAATCAGACATTTTTTATCCGTCTCCAAAGAAACAAATCATAAATCATAAACTTTTCCGAATTTGTGTCAAAATCTGAATCGTTTGAGTAAAATCCCTTTCATCTAAAAGTTTTTGCGGAGCAAAAACTTTTAGATGAAATTCAGTTTCAGATTGCGTCGTCTGCAAAGCCTGTTCTATATCGTCTGCCGCCAAGCTACACAAAGGGGCTAAGTGCTGACTGAGTTCACCATGAGATAAATGCATCCAATCTGGGTGAACAGAGTGTAAACGTTTTAACAAAGCCTGTTTAGTACTGTGCAATAAAACCGGCCCCTGTTTTTGCTTCCACAAAAAATGCCCACTCGCTTCGACATGTTCAAGTAAACGACGGCGAGTGCGTGAAGGTAGCGGTAATAAAGGCCCAAAACGGCGACTCGCTAACCAAAGCCAAAAGAGCAATAATACCGTAGCACTGATGATCACCGTCCACAAATTGCGCCATAACAAAATCGGTAAGGCCGGCATATTGCCTTTACTCGCATTGCCTTTCTCAGTAACCACAGCCTTATTCGACAGTAACCATACCTGTGTTGCGGGTCGTTCAAAATTCACTAATAACCACAAAAACTTCGCATGATCATACTCACCAATTTGAGCATTTTCAATAAACGCCAAATCGCTTAACACCGTTATCATACCGATACCATAATAATAAAACAGCAAATGGGTACCATATTCATCGTGGATTTCTAGTGCCTGATCCGAATAACTTGATTCGAGATAATAATTCGGATTAAAGGCCACTTTCAGAGGGTATTGCGCCCACACCAAATCAGTCGGTGGCGCTTTTTCGATTTCCGTTTCATCCAAATCATGTTGAAATTGGTAAATATTCAACTCAGTCAATAAAGGATCAGAATCACTGGTTTCACCGAAGGCATCGTGTAGTGTCTCACTCACTATAATCAGATGCCCCCCCTCATCAATCCACTGATTCAATTGTTGGATATGATCATCATTCAAAAATGAACCATAGTGTAATAACACCAAAGTATCTTGTGTATCCAAGTTTTCAAGATGATGCAAAGATTGTAATGTTTTGACAGGCGTACCCATACGATCTAATAAACGTTCAGCGGCTAATAAAGGATTTTCACGCGCTTTGCCTTGAAAACCGACTTCGACTTCTTTAGAAACACGTTCAAAATTCATGTAAAACCAAAGGCCTATAAAAAAAATCACGCCGATGAATAATAAAACCAGTACATTGTAAAAAATAGAAGCATTTTTCATAATCAGTTATCAGTTATCAGTAGTCTCAAGCTTGTTCTCTTAATGGGCGACTATCAGGTGGGTGCATTCCCAAAAACTACGCAAAATAAATTTTGCACTCCAATTCTACGCAAAATAAATTTTGCACTCCAATTCTACGCAAAATGAATTTTGCACTCCAATTTTACGCAAAATGAATTTTGCACTCCAATTCTACGCAAAATAAATTTTGCACTCCAATTCTACGCAAAATGAATTTTGCCTATTCAGTTATCAGTTATTCAGTAAGCCCAAGCTTGCCCTCTTAATGGGCGACTAAAAAAAGTCATCAAGATAAATCTTAAATCATTAACGCATGAACTCATGAACGCCTTTATCAATCTACTGATTATTTAAAAAGCTATAGCATAAATAAGGAGATTATGACAAAACATATCAACTCACTTTATCATAATTTTATCTGATAACCACTCAATTTATGTTAAACTCTGTCCACACAAACGAAAACCGACGCGCTGATTTCAGCGCTATCATGGAGAATCATTATGATATATTTACTCTGATAAATTCAGATCACGCCACCACTACAAGGCATTCATTTAGCCTATCTGGATAGATTTAGTCGAACACGGTTAGTAGCCAAAATTATACCTATAATGACTGGCTAAAATATCTGATAGCGCATTTTTTCAAACCCTGGCATTACACACTTTCTGGCAAACTTGAATGTAATGACTATTTTTCTAAATATGTCTCACCCAATGGCGATAAAGAAAATGAAATCGAGGTTCCTTATGTTGAGAAAAGCGAACTCATTGTCAAAGACAACACTGTCATAGAAAAGCTTTTGGGAACGTTTAAAGATGAACGGTGAACGTAACCTTGCTCCAATGCCATTAAGTAGGGGCAATCCCTTGTGGTTGCCCGACTTTTTTAATGCTCCACTGGGCTTGTCGTTGTAAATGACTCAAATGTAAGTGAATTTTCACCCGTGCTAAAACTTCTTCCCGCCGAAAGGGTTTAGTAATATAATCAACAGCCCCCAATTGAAATCCTTTAACTTTATTGTCTAATTCTGATAAAGCCGTTATAAAAATGATCGGGATATCCTCGGTTTTCGGATTCGCTTTTAATTGTTTACACAGTTCATACCCATCCAGTTCTGGCATGATCACATCCAATAAAATTAAGTGAGGTGGTGTCAATTTAATGAATTCTAAAGCCGCTTTTCCATTTTCTGCTAATAACACTTGAAAGTTATTCTTGTCTAAGAAGGTGGTTAATATTTTTAAGTTGAAAGGCATATCATCCACAATCAGGATGACAGGTTTTTTAGGCAAAGTCAGGCTTAAAATTTTTTGGCAACGTTCCAAATAAACTTGTGCTGCTGTATCATCAGGATTAGCTTGCAAAACCGTTTCAAAAAGGGGTTTCGCCTCTGTGATATTACCACAATGATATAATACAAATCCGGGTTCAAAAGTTTGTATCGTTTCATTTTTTAAAGCGATACTATCTGGTGTATCTGCGTCAAAAACTTCGTAGATCGTTATTGTTTTGGATTTTCCTTTCACCTTAGTCGCATCAATAACTCGAATATTATACCGAGCCTGCCCTTCTAATTTCGTATAAGTCTCCTCGCTAATGAGCAGAGAACTACCATAAATCTTGGTTAAATCTTCAATGCGAGAAGCTAAATTGACGGCATCAGAAATCACAGTGCCATCCATACGATTTTCACCGCCTATTGTGCCTAACATCAGCTGTCCCGTGTGAATACCAATACCAATATTGAGAGGTTTTTGTTTTGAATTTGCAGTCAGATTATAATGCGCTATGTTTTTTAACATACTGATGGCCGCTTGCACAGCATCATCGGCATTATTTGGAAACAGTGCCATAATCGCATCACCAATATATTTATCAATCACGCCATGATGTTCATGAATAATGGGCTCCATCCGACTCAGATAAGCATTGATAAAATTAAAATTTTCTTGGGGGGACATTTTTTCCGAAAGCCGGGTAAATCCGCGAATATCGGAAAACAAGATCGTCATTTCTTTTTCAACTTGATCACCTAACTGAATATCAATGACACTTTTTTTATCTAATAAACTCAAGAATTGATGGGGAACAAATCTTTCATAAGCTTGATTCAGTTTAGCCAGTGTTTCAGTAAAGCTAATCCGTTCTGCTTCTGCTTCTTTACGCTCAGTAATATCACGAACAAAAGAAAAGTGATACTCAACACCGTTAAATATCGTATAGTTAAGCGTGATCTCTACTGGAAAAATAATGCCATCCTTAGTTTGATGGTAGGATTCAAAAATAAGACAGCCACGCTGTTTAAGTTTTTTCCAGCGTTCAGCCCAAGCCTCAACAAGCAAGTTGGGTTCAATATCATGTACCGTCATGGCATATAATTTTTGGCGTGAATAGCCCAATGAACGAATACCCGCTTCATTAACATAGAGGATTTGTGCATCTGATCCTATCCAAAAAATTGCATCGGCAGCATGTTCAACAGAAAATTGGGTTAACAACAGTTTTTCCTCGGCATTTCGGCGTTTCGTAATATCTTGGAAAGCCGCTATCGCATACACCACATTACCCAGTTCATCAAAAATAGGGGTTCCCCATACCTCAATGGGAATAATCTTCTCGCCTTGGTGGATTGCCATATCATCAACGCTAGAAACTTTGCCTTTTAATGCTTGGACAATAGGCATGTTTTCAGTGGGGTACAACTGCGTGGTGCCAGCAAGATAGATTTGATAAACTTCTGACAATTCTTCTGTATTAGTTCTGGGAATAATGTTTTTACAAAGTATCTCCTTTGCCTTTTGATTGGCATAATAAGGAAACCCATCAGCATCCATCACAAACACCCCTATTGACACTGCTTCTAGAAATTGATCCAGTTTATTCTCACTGGCCTGCACCGCTTCTTCGGCTTCTTGAGCTTTGTGTTGTAATTCAACATTACTAGATTGTAATCCTTCTGTTTTCGTCGTTAATTGGTTTTGTTGTCTATCGCTCATTTTGACCAAAAATTTGGTTTGCTTAAACAACTTTTTATAATCCGTGAGGAGACGTTCATACTCGTTTTTAAACGGTGTCTCTTCATCCTTAAACTGTTTTAAAAAATCAGCCGCTCTTTTAAGCACCTCATCTTCTTTGTGAAACAGCGTCGGTTTATTTGCCATGATAATAGGGAGTGAAAAGTAGAGACGCACTGCCGTGCGTCTCGACTGCCATGGAGACGCACGCAGTGCGTCTCTACGGCCGTGCGTCAAATGAAAATTGTAGGCCGTGCGTCAAATGAAAATTGTAGAGACGCACTGCCGTGCGTCTCTACGGCCGTGCATCAAATGAAAATTGTAGGCCGTGCATCAAATGAAAATTGTAGAGACGCACGCAGTGCGTCTCTACTTTTCATTCTTTTTAACCAAATTAAAAGTCAACGCTTCTAAATCCTCTTGAAATTCCTCGCCGTATTCTTCAGCACTATCGTTGTCAGCATCATAAATCCAATTAACCGTAATATTTTTGCCGTTTTTTTCCACTTCTTCCTCCAGTTTATCAAATAAATCCAACAACATTTTGGAAGAACTGCTATTGAAATAAATGAGTTCAATGTTCACCGTAACGGGTTGAGCCACCAATTGTTCCAAATATTCATCCAGCCATGAAAAAATGGGTTCAGCAAACTCCGCCATATTTTCAGGGTAAGATTCACCCTGAAATTCAAGAACATGGTTGTTAGCATCAAAACTCACTTTGGGTGTCTGCTTGGTGGCTTCAATGGCCAAATTCTCCATAAGTCAATCTCCATAAATTCACTAAATCACTGTTTTCAAAGAAAAAAAAGAAAATTTGTCATCAATTTGTTTGACATCAAATTCAATCGGCTTGACCGATTTTCGGGCCAATTCGATAAAACCCAGTCCCGCTCCTTTACTGTTGGTGGGACTTCCCTTTTTACGTTGTGCCTTGTAATAGCGTTTGAGTTCATCCTTACTCATGCTTTGCAATTTGGCCAGTTGTTCACAGAGTGGCGCGACGGCTTCTTTATTGATCAGATTTCCACATAACACATAATAATGTCCTGTGTCATAACCTACCCCAATGATGCCACTACTCAATTCGGCTTTGTCTTCATCAGGTGGTGTCTTTTCAGCAGAGTAATGAATGATGTTTTGGCTTTGTTCCACAAACATGGAAAATACCTTGACAATCGTTGAGGAGTTGGCATCATCAAGTTTCATTTTATTCCTCAAAGTGTCACCGATGCCTACCATGAGTTCTTGTGACATAGGCCCGCTAAAACAAAAAAAGATGCCCTGCTGATCGAGAAGCATTTTTAATTCATGGAGATTGGCTAACATGATATGATATTTTTTCCTTGAATAAATTCAAGGGCAACCACAAGGGATTGCCCCTACAATTGATGTATTTAGCTTCGCTTCTCTTCGGTTCACGCAAAAGGAAAACGCTATATTTGTAGAAACGCGATGCCTCGCGTCTGTTCTCGTCGAAACGATCATTTGTAGATTTGCTCTGCCTCGCGTCTGTTCTCGTCGAAACGATCATTTGTAGAGACGCGATGAACTAGAAACGCGAAACAGAGACGCGAAATAGACGCGAAACAGAAACGCGAAACCGAGACGCGAAACCGAGACGCGAGCATCGCGTCTCTACAGATTATCAATTTTGAGAGGATGCTGGAGCAAATAGTGGAACATCAAGGCATTTCTCCAATAATCGCCATCGTTTCCACGCTAACAGTACACACCCTTTGCAATAATTCAATCACCGATTCCTTGTAATCGGCAAAACGATAGGTGTTGAATTTCTCCGCAATGGTTTGATCACGCGG
>QNEL01000253.1 GCA_003645185.1 Candidatus Parabeggiatoa sp. nov. 3 | reverse complement strand
GCTATTTTTTTGAAAAACGCGAAGACAGCTTAGCTCATTTATTTCAAGGACTCGCTATTGAGCAAGAAGCCTCGATCATGCAACACCAAGGGCAATATCCAGTCATTTTTCTGACCTTTAAAAATTGTAAAGGTTCCACCGCAGAAGAATGTTTCTACCATATCCGTCATCTGTTCAAAAAATTGTTTTTGGAATACAAAGCTTCTGTCTATCAAACACTCGTCGAAGAAGAACGACGAGATTATGATATCATCACGCAAGAACAAGGACAACTTGGAAATTGGGAAGAAGCCTTAAGTTTTTTGATGCAACTGTTTCATCGGCAAACCGGCAAACGGGTGATTGTCTTGTTGGATGAATACGATACCCCTATCCATGCTGGGCAAGAACATGGGTATTATGAAGAAATTATTCTTTTTATGCGAACTCTACTGGGCCATGCCCTCAAGGATAATTCGGATTTGGAAAAAGGTGTTGTCACCGGTATTTGGCGAATTGCCAAAGAGTCTATTTTTTCAGACTTGAATAATTTGGATGTGTTATCCCTGTTGCGCTCTGAATTTCAAGACTATTTTGGGTTCACCGAGACGGAAATAGAGCAGTTGAGCATTGATTTTTCGCTCGCAGAATTATTAGAGATTTTGAGAAAGTGGTACAACGGCTATTTATTCGGAAACAGGGTGATTTACAATCCGTGGTCGATTTTAAGTTTTTTGGCGAGTGAAGATCGATTTCCTCGTCCTTATTGGATAAATACCAGCGGTAATGCTTTATTGCGAGAGATTATCACACGCACCGAACCGGCATTTCAGGAACACATTGAAACTTTACTGGCAGGGGGGAAAATCACCACGCCTTTGAATGAAAATATCGTCTTGCGCGATTTGGGACATGATGAACAGAATGTGTGGAGTTTGTTGGTTTTTAGCGGCTATCTGAAACCGGTATCGATGAGAGTGCAAGGTGTTCGCCCGCTTTATGAATTAGCGATTCCAAATTTGGAGGTATATTCTTTTTATCAAGACACGCTCCAAAGCTGGATTGGGCAAACAGTCGGCAGTATCAGACTACAACAATTGCTACGCGCTTTGATCAAAGCAGAGTTTAAAACCTTTGCTAAGTTACTGCAAGAAATGGTTTTAGCGGTTTTAAGCTATCACGATATGGCGGGTAAAAAACCAGAAAGAGTTTATCATGCTTTTGTGTTGGGCTTATTGACTCAGATGACGGATCGTTATCAGATTCGTTCCAATAGAGAATCCGGCTATGGACGTTATGATGTCTTGATGATTCCACTTGATCCCAATGAACCGGGCTTTATTTTTGAATTTAAGAAAATTGATAAGCCGGAGGAGAAAAACGCTTCCGATGCCATGCAAAGTGCCTTGGAACAAATCCAAACGCAGCAATACGCGGCCGAGTTGCGAGAGCATGATGTTAAAACAATTTGGGGCATTGGGGTGGTGGTTTCAGGCAAACGGGTTTGGGTTGAGAATATCGCGTTGTGATAATCCGTAACGGATAGACAGAAAAATAAACGCAAAAGACGCAAAAGGACGCTAAAGAGGCCTTAAAAATATCTAAAAAGTTTTTGCGTGTTGCGTCTTTTGCGTCTCTTGCGTTATTTATTTTTTGTTTTCTGTCGTTATTGCCTATCAATAATCACTTGAAATTGATTGCCTTCACGATCATCAATAAAATCAATAGCTTGCCACGCTTTATAGGCCCGACGAATACCCGTACCCAGGCCTCGGTAAGGCAGTAAATGAATCGCATGAGAAACCAATACCGGATTACGCATGGATGAAATGCCATGTCGAATGTTGGCTAGGGTTAAATTATTGGGCAAATGCCCAGGGCTGATAATTTCAATACGATTATCAAATACAAACACTTTGATAGGCGCTGAAATAAAATAATCACGATGTAGCAGCGCGTTAACGATCATTTCTTCAATGGCGATTTTGGGAATTTCCAGTTTGCCTAATGAATTAACACTTTGCCCTTGCTGTACGCGACGTAAGTTTCGGCTAATAAAACTCAGTGTTTGTTCAAATACGGCCGAAAGTGTGCCGCTGATATCTTGACTATCGATATAGTGTTCAATATCAATTTCATTGCCTGGCCAGACGGCCGCTTTAATCATAAATGCGGGTTTGAGAAGTTGTGGTGCTTTTCCAAATAACAACAAGCCGCTGAGTGTCAGTTGTTCATTGCGAAATAAATGCAAGTTTTCTAGCAAACGGGGTAAGGGTAGTCCAGATTCTTCTAGGCTTTCTTCATAGCGGTTTTCATAATAAGTCCGAAACACTGATGGCTCGATATCGGCTATTGAACTATGAGGCACGGGTACTTCATCAGCATAGACAAGCCCTTCAGACTGAAACAAGCGTTGCATTTCCTCTCTAGCAGTCACTTTACGTTTATCAGCACCACTTTTTACCCAAATTGCCCCTTGATTATCCATATAAGGTTTACTGATACCCGCCGGTATTTCAATGATGATAACCAGGCCCTGCTCAAAGCGCATATTTTCAGTGATGGGGTTAATCGGTGGATGGACTAACTGAGAAGCGACGTTAGATATCAACTGATTTAAACGTCCAATATCGGGGGCCAATAAGCCGGTAATTGAGCCATCGTCATTCACACCTACCAAAATTCTCCCCCCACTTGAATTAGCCAATGCCACCATTTCAGCTGCTAACTGATTGGGGTTTTTGAAATCTGCCTTGAATTGGATGCGGCTACTTTCACCTGATGCGATGGTATCAAGAAGTGTTTTTTCGTTCATATTGTATTAAAATCCATAGTACAGCGGATAAACTCGCTTCGCTTCGTTACTTCGTTTGACAGAATAAACGGATTAGTTTGTCGCATTGAGTCAATCCGTTTATACCGTTAATCCGTTGTACTTGTATTATAGGTGCTAAGCGTGCCTCATGTTATCATAATGAAATGTTTTACGGTATAGAACGCTGATGAGGCTGATTGTCATGATTGACGCTGATTTTTAATCAGTATTAATCAGTTAAATCATGACAATCAGCGTTCTATCTTCTATAACTTTCAACACTTATATACAACACCATCCCTTCCAAATCAAGAAAAAACCAAAATGACTATTGGACGAAAATTAACCCTCAGTTTTACTTTTATGTTAGCCATGTTCATTGGAGTCGGTTTGATCGTTTATATATTGAATGCTCGCATTATCCAAGATGCGACTGATGTCACTCAAGATGATGTGCCTAGTGCGATCTTATCTTTGTCTCTTCTTGAAAAGATGGCGAAAATTGATGCCAATATCCTTAAATATTTTACGGGTAAAGCGGCTGGGAAAACCCGTTTTGATGCGAATATCAAAACGTTTTTGAATCAATTTGAAGAATTGTCCCGAATTGAAACGAAACCTGAAGAGGTTAAAATGATGCAAAAAATCGAACGCCTCTTTTTGGATTACGTCAATACTGCTGACAAAGAAATTTTCGGGCGCTACGATCCCAAAGCAGAACAATGGGCTAATCAACAGAACGATAAGATCGTACATCAATTTGGTATCCCGCTTAAAACGCTATTGGAAAAAGCCACAGAAGCTGATCTTCAAAAAATTCAGCCGAACCTCAATTCCACTCAGAAAAGTGTGGCCGATCAATTACAGACGATTCAGGTTTATATTGCTTTATTGAATAAAGCGGGCGACTTGATAGAACAGCTTACTGAATATGTGGCCGGTAGAATCGAAGGCAAACAAGCCTTTATGTCGCATGTGACAGCGTTTGAGAAATTGATTAATCAATTAAATTTAGTAGACAAAAACTCAAAAGAGATTATCAGATTCCAAACCCTATTCTCTCTCTATACTCAACTCAAAAATGGGGCGGAAGAAATATTCGGCAAGTACGATCCGCGCATTAAAAAAGAAGCACTGGCTACCGCTTATCGATTGGATCAGGATGCTTTAGAACAGTTAGAAACGATCCTAAACACGTTAGCCGCTGAAAACAAACACAATGCCATAGCCGCAACCCGTGACATTATTTTAATTGTCAAAGAAATGACTGTTATCATGATGATCGTCATTGTCATAGCCGCTATCATGGGATTGCTTATTAGCGTTTTCTTATCCCGTTCGATCAGTCAAGCACTGAGTTTGATCGTTAAAGGTTCCCAGTTGCTGGTGGCCGGTGACTTCGCGTTGAGCGGGATTCAGCAATCGGAGTTAGACAAACTCTATCAGCGAAAAGATGAAATTGGTGATCTGGGAAAAGCCTTTCAGGCCCAAGTGAGTTATTTTAAAACCGTCATTGAAGATATTGATCAGGTTTCTCAGGGGTTAGCGGAAGGCAATTTTAGTGTTACCCCTCAATCTGAATATCGGGGGAATTTTATTCAAATCAAAAAGGCTTTGGAAATCGCGCTATCTAATCAAAAGTTAGTCATTGAAGACATTGTCAGAGTTTCTCAGGGATTAGCGGCCGGTGATCTGAGTGTCAGGCCTGAATCTGACTACCAAGGCGATTTCCTCCACATCAAAAATGCTCAAGAAACCGCTTTATCTAACCAACGCTTGGTGGTTGAAGACATTGTTCAGGTGTCTCAGGGATTAGCAGCGGGTAACCTGCATGTTATGTCCAAAGCGCAATACAGGGGAGATTTTGTCCAAATCAAAGAGGCCCTGGAAACAGCTTTGTCCAATTTACGGTTGGTAATAGAAGATATTGTCCATGTTTCTCAGGAATTAGCCGAAGGCACTCAAAACATTACCCCTCAAGCTGAATACCGTGGCAATTTTATCGATATCAAACAGGCCTTAGAAACGGCGGCGACTAAACTTGCTGCGGCAATGGCCAAAAATGCGGAACAGGATTGGCTGAAAACGGGACAAACGCAGTTAAATGATCATATGAGTGGCGAGCTAGAGATTGAGAAACTGGCTAAGAAGATTATTTCGTTTATAACGACTTATACTAAGGCGCAAGTGGGCTTATTTTATCTGTTAAAAGAAACTAAATCGCAATCCTATTTGCAAATCATCGCCAGTTATGCCTATACCGCGAATAAGCAGATTCCTGATCACTTTTTACTGGGTGAAGGCTTGGTGGGGCAAGCGGCTTTGGAACAACAAACGATTTTTCGCACCCATAATCCAGATGAATATACCCATATTATTCAATCAGGATTGTCACAAGCGGTACCGCGTCACGTTATCATGATACCCTTTTTGTATGAAAATCAGGTTAAAGGCGTGATTGAAATCGGTTCTACCAAGGCGCTAACGGTTATTCGACAAACCTTTTTAGAACAGGCGATGTCGAATATTGGCATAGCTATCAATACGGCTGAATCACGTACTCAGCAGCAAGCCCTTTTAGAACAAAGTCAACGGCAAACCGAAGAATTGCAAGTTCAATCAGAGGAATTACAAGCCCAACAAGAAGAAATGCAACAAATTAATGAACAGTTGCAAAGTCAAAGAGAGGAACTGGAAGAGAAACAAGAGGCACTTCAACACCGCAATGAAGAATTGCAAAGTCAGTCTGAAGAATTGCAAAGTCAATCTGAGGAGTTACAAACCCAACAGGAAGAATTAAAGCAAACTAATGAAGAGTTGGAACATCGCACCCAAGAATTAGAAGGCCAAAAAGAGGCGATTCAACAAAAAAATATCGCCCTAGAAACCAGCCAAATGGAAATGGAAAAAGCGAGAACGGCGATTGAAATCAAGGCCCAAGAATTAGAATTAGCCAGCCAGTATAAATCAGAATTTTTGGCCAATATGTCGCATGAACTCCGCACCCCTTTAAATAGTTTGCTGATTCTATCGCAACTGTTAGCGGATAATAAACAGGGCAACTTGAGCGAAAAACAGGTGTCATACGCTCAGACGATTCAGAGTGCGGGTTCTGATTTGCTGACACTGATTAATGATATTTTGGATTTATCCAAAGTTGAAGCCGGCAAAATGGAAGTCAATATTGAAGCCTTATCGTTAAGCGATTTGATAGAAACACTGGAACACAAATTCAGGCCATTAGCGCAAAAGAAAGGCTTGGTTTTTCAATTCAATATAGATGACGATGTGCCGGCGGTTTTACAAACTGACGCGCAGCGCCTGAAACAAATATTGAATAATCTGTTATCTAATGCCTTTAAGTTCACAGATGAAGGCGAAATCAAGTTGACGATCCAATCCAAATTACCCCTACCTTCCATTTTTCAAATGGGCAAATCGCAAGAGAGCAATTTTATTGCCATCAGCGTCAAAGATACTGGCATTGGTATTCCTCAAGATAAACAACAACTTATATTTGAAGCGTTCCAACAAGTCGATGGTACAACCAGCCGACGATATGGGGGAACAGGCCTCGGTTTATCCATTTCACGTCAATTAGCGAGATTGATTGGCGGTGAAATGACGCTAGAGAGTGAAACCGGTTCGGGCAGTCAGTTTACCTTGTATTTACCAGAAATTTTGTCTATTCCTGATCAGATCACAAAGCCTAAAACGATTCAAGCAACACGGGTTTCAAACCCAGAACCAGAATCGAGTACTTCTGAAGTTGAACCATTAAACACGTCTTCTGAAATCGAAAGCGATTCAGGCGTGATTGACGATAGAGCAACACTCAAACCGGATGAAAAAACGCTTCTGATCATTGAAGATGATCGCAAATTTTCCACTATTCTCTTCGACTTGGGACATGAAAAAGGCTTTCAATGTTTGATTGCCGAAGATGGCAGAATCGGCCTCCAATTCGCACAAGCCTACCTGACTCATGCCATTATTCTTGATATTAATTTGCCCAACCTAGATGGTTGGACAGTGCTGGAAAGACTGAAAGACAATCCCCAAACCCGGCATATTCCCGTGCATTTCATTTCGGCGGCGGATCAAAATACCTTAGATGCGACTAAAATGGGGGCAATCGGTTTTTTGCGTAAACCCGTGAACATGACACAACTAGCAGAAGTCTTCAAAAAAATAGAACAGTTTATTACCAATCCAATCAAAACCGTTTTAATCGTTGTCGATGTGGAACCGCATCAAGAAAAAATTCTGGAATTAGTGAGCGGTGATAATATTCAAACCACAGTAGCAGTCACCTCTTCAGCCGCTTTAGGGCATCTAAAAGACACATTCTTTGATTGTATTATCCTAGATATGGATATAGAAAACGGTTCAGGCCGCCAACTCTTGGAGAAAATGCAGCAACAAGAAGGCTTATGCCAAACCCCCTTGATTGTCTATGCGGATCGAGATTTAATCCCTGAAGAAGAGGCATTATTACTGCAATGTGCCGATCACCTCCCTATAAAAGCGGTGAGTTCATCAGAACGTTTATTAGACGAAGCGACTTTATTTCTCCATCAAGTAGAAGCCAACTTACCAGCCCCTAAACGCAAAATGCTACGCATGGTACATGACAAAGAATCGATATTAAATCAGAAAAAGGTATTGATTGTTGATGATGATGTACGCAATGTATTCGCCTTAGCAACCGTGTTGGAAGAAAGAAACATGGAAGTGATAGCGGGCAACAATGGTGTAGAAGGATTAGAATTATTAGAAGAAAATCAAGATGTTGCGATTGTTTTAATGGATATTATGATGCCCGAAATGGATGGTTACGAAGCCATGCGGAAAATCAGACAGCACCCCCAATACCGCAAATTACCCATAATCGCCCTAACAGCCAAAGCCATGAAAGGCGACAAATCGAAATGTATTGATGCCGGCGCGAATGATTATTTATCCAAACCCGTCGATACCGATAAACTGATTTCGTTGATGCGCGTGTGGTTGTATCGGTAATATTGGGCGGGCGTGTCGAGCGATAAAAACCTGACAGGTTTTGAAAACCTGTCAGGTTTGGGCCGATTATCACTGTTGAAAACTCTAAGCATCAGAAAAATGCTCACATTCAAACATTTAACCATATAATCGTTATGGCTTTTTTTGGAACTCCAGGTGGAGCCTTTTCAGGATTTCACGCGCGCGGTGAAGCTTCGCTCAACAAAGCGCGTGAAATTTTTGCGCGCAAAAACTTTTGCCTAGAAATCACTTTTCACAAACTGATAGGTGGTAAGGTTTTCTCCTCCTTACCACCTATCCGTTTTATCTAACTCATTGTATGTAGAGACGCGATGCTTCGCGTCTCTTGTGCTATGCATCGCAAATCGGGTTTGTTGTAGAGACGCGATGCTTCGCGTCTCTTGTGCTATGCATCGAAAATCGGGTTTGTGATAGTGCCTTTAATCCCTGATTTATTTTCCGTACTCAGTTTAAAGCATTTAGGAACTGCACTAAGACAATGGCGCGAACAATGGAAACGGCTGAGAGAGCATAATGCCGCCATCAAACTCCCTTTGGGGCAAATGTCAGCCCTTGGATATGTGATTTTCCAACAACCTATTAAATTATATCTGGGTGCCAATAGCTATTCCAAATGGATGAGGGAAATTCCAAGGGTTTATCACGAAGCGATACTCAACGAGTCTTTTGAAGAAAACACATTTTCATTGAAAGATGATCCTCACTGTTTGCAAGTTTTCAAAACATACTATAGCTTGAAACCCATGGCTATTGAGGTACGTAAACCGATATTTCACCTGAAACCAGCAGATGGCGCACTAGGTGCTTATGGCGAAATGGTACCTACCGCATATCGAGAATACCAACAACTGGCCAAGAATATTGCAAAACGCGCTGGTATTGTTTTGCCTGAATTTTGATTGACGGTTTAAAGTTTACGTTCCAACTTGAGCCAACTAAAGCAGTTGTCTAAAAGCTCAAGTCAGGTGGTGGTGACTAACCCAATCCGAAAATTATATTTCACGCAAAAGTTTCGCGAAGCGAAACTTTTGCGTGAAATGGTGGGCAGTAGAAAACGGTGGGTATAGCGAAGCTCTACCCACCCGACGACTGTGCAATATAATACTGCGTCCAAAGTAGCCCATCTAACCAACTCTTGCGCACTTTTTTCTCCAACCATTGCTCCAGACGCAACCCTGTATTCCCCATCAATTCTGCAATCAAGGGCAAATACAAACCCGTTTTGTGTTGTTCAAGAATGCTAAAACCGGCCGTTTGTAATTGCTGAGTGACAGTCTTCTCTGTCATTAAATTGATATGGCCTGTTTCCAAAATCGGTTCACGGTATATCCAACGTACACATTCTATAATACCGGGTAGAAATGCGATTTTGGCCGTTAATTCTAAGGGGCTGTAGCGTTGCGGTGTGGATAAAATTAAGATGCCTTTGGGTTTGAGTAAACGATGTATTTCAGTCAGCATCAATGCAGAATCTGTATTATGTTCAATGACTTCTGTGCAGAGTACTAAATCGAAACGGCTTGATTCTAATTGTGATGCTGTCATATCGTCTACAAGCAACTGTAAATTGGGATAGTCGGGAAGCAGAGCGGTTGCGTGTTCAAGATAGCTTTTTTCGATATCACAGGCGATGACTTGATTAAACAGATTAGCCAATGTAGGCAAATACAAGCCCGAACCTGGGCCAACTTCTAAGGCTGCTTGATTAGATAATGGGGCATAGCGTTGTTGCAATGTATCAAGAATCCAATCCCGTCTGGAACAATGTAGCCAGCGACGGGTTGGATTTTTTGAGGTATATAAGGTTTCTTGAAGGGCGACTAATTGTTGTTTGGAGGGCATTAATTTATCATCAGTAGAGTGTCGATATCTTATTAACAAAAAGCAATGTGATCAAAGTGATAAAAGATAGAACGCTGATAACGCTGATTTTTTTAATCAGTGTTGATCATGATCATCAGTTTAATCAGCGTTTTATCAAGCTTTACCATTCACACTTCAGGATTTAGGGCGCATTCCCAAAAAAAGGGCCATTATCAATCTCAATCGCACCTTCGCAAAATAAATTTTGCACGGAAAGGTACCTTCGCAAAATAAATTTTGCACGGAAAGGCACCTTCGCAAAATAAACGGGTACGTTCTGGCAATTTAGACAGTGAATCAACCACTGTTCTATCCATCAACCTAAAATCACCTGTATTTTTTGGAATCGAAATGTCGCTCAGAAAATCAATAATGCGGTAAAATAGTTTAGCGGTGAATCGTTTTGTGAAAGTTTCGCCTCGACGTATCCGACGAGTCGCATAAACCACATTGTAGCCTTCACGCCATTTAGCTAATAGGGCTTCAATTCGATTTCTTTGCCAAAATGACGTGACAAATCAACAATTTTGACAAAGGGATTGTGCTTTTGATATTTTAATAACTCTGTTAATGTGTTATCTTGGCTGTCATCGTTCACACAAACAATTTCATAAGCAATATTTAAACAATTGAGTACATTAAATAGTCTTTCAAAAAAGGGGCTTAAATTAGCGGCCTCATTGTACATCGGTACGACAATTGATAATTCAATAGGGTGTTCTGTCATTTGAGTGAGCGATGCATTATGATAAGACATGTCATAACGACAAGGATTGTATATCAAAAAGGATTTTTTCAACGTTTAGCGAAAGTGTACAATATATAACGACAAGGATTGTATCTAAAAAAGGATTTTTTCAACGTTTATACTGCACATGGGCATAGCTTAAACTTTTTGATATCGATTTGGTGGGCAACAAAAACACGTTACCCACCATTTCACATTTCACGCTCAAGTTTCGCGTGAAATACAATTCCCTAAACTCATTTTTTAAAAAGTTAAGTTTATTACCTCGTTGAGTATAGCAAAAGTGTACAATATATAACGACAAGGATTGTATCTAAAAAATGATTTTTTCAACGTTTAGCGAAAGTGTATCAATATATAACGACAAGGATTGTATCTAAAAAATGATTTTTTCAACGTTTAGAAAAAGTGTATAATATTATCAAAAGCGCCTGAAATCAAATCAATATAAAATCCTTTATTATATACAATCCTTGTAAGTACTGAAGCACAAATAAACAGGTATTTTACCGCAAGGGGCAACCACAAGGGATTGCCCCTACGACCCGCCCGTAGGGGCAATCCCTTGTGGTTGCCCCTCTTCTTGGTTGTTTCTATT
>QNEL01000252.1 GCA_003645185.1 Candidatus Parabeggiatoa sp. nov. 3 | reverse complement strand
GGAACCTCAATGCCACCTTCGTTAAGCCTGGGCGAACACGCAGGTTCGCCCCTACAACCCCTGAATACGTGGGGTTTGGTAGGGGCATACCACCGCGAAAGCCCTTAACGAAGGTGGCATTGATGTTCCACCTGGGGTTCCAAAGATATATCAAAAATGCTTATATTTAACCCAATCAAAAAACGCTATATAGCGTTTCCCAATTGAATGAAGTACAAATTATTATCGTTCCAAATTTATTTTGCGGCCTTCTTTTCGTTCCAAATTTATTTTGCGGTTCGATTTTTTTGATATATACTCGGCGCGGGAATAAACTTAACTTTTGGCAACCCCAGGTTGCCACCTGGGGCTATGATCTCGCTACGCTCGTTACTGCGTTTCACATTCAACCCCTTCGGGGTTGTGCTTTTTAATCTTTTTCTGATCGATTTGCCTTTGTACTTTATTCAATCAAAAAACGCTATCTCATTCACCCAATTATTAAGGAAGAAAAATGATGATAACTGTGTTTAAACAAAAGGCTTTTGTTAGACAGCCTGCCAATCAGGGCCCTAGCAGGCCAGGCCATTTTGCCAAACGGTGGGGAATAAGCCATCTGTTCTCTGCCTGTTTGACCACTATTCTCTTAAGTGGTTTACTGTTTACTGGCCTAGTACAGGCTCATTCAGCGCCAAAGTTTCGAGGCTGTAATATAAAACCCCTACTTTCTTCTTCAGATCGACAGGGCGCTCACAAAGCGGCAATAGATGTTAACAGATACGCAAACGCAGGGATATTCAAAAATAATGATCCCTGTTTTAAAGAGCGAAAGGATACTTTCGCCAACAGCCTTTTCGGTGCTTTGGATAAATGGGGCCCTCAATGGGTCAAAGACAGATTGAGTTCAACAACAGGTGAACAGGCCCACACCTTCTTCGGTGCTTTGGATGAATGGGCACCTCAATGGCTCAAGGAAAGATTGAGTTCGACAAGCGGTAACCTTTACTTCACTGATATCAGCCGTTTCAAGGATCAAATCAAGACGCTGGTAGATTTAGGCATGCTCACTCCAAACCCTGATCAGTTATTTCGTCCCAATCAAAGAATTTCACGCTTGGAAGCCTTATCAATGACGGTAAAGGCTTACGAGACGTTTTGCGATCAAACGCTAGCAGGCGATAAAGCCTCACCTGGTTTTAACGAAGTTCATAAGTCTCCAGCTGATCCTAATGTACCTAAGTCAAAGTCTTGGAGAAAGGTTCTGAATAAAGGCTACAATGCGGGCTTAACAACGGGTTATCAGAATAAAACTCAATTTGCTCCGCTTTATGAAGTCCCCAGACACGAAACAGTTGGTTTTATTGATAAACTGATTAACCAGATTATAGATTCCGAATCTTGTTCTCCCGCACAGCCTCAGTCGTCAACTGTTTCTGATTACAATCATTTTGAGAAGCCAGTAGAAACGGGTGAAACAAACCTTTCGGTATTAAAAATACCGGTCATGTTGCTCTGCCTGACAGCCTTATTCGCATTGATACTGATGAGAAATCCACTCCTTTTATTTGCTCGTTTCAGCTATAATTTTGCACCTGTCTTTTCGTTCCTGGTACTTTGCTTTATTTTAGGTGTTTTCTAGACACTGAAAATCGCATTTTAAATTTTACTGTTTTTCGCTAGTCCCTAAAAAACCGTAGTAGTCTTATAAATCAATAACTTATGTTATTTATGTCGATTTGGCCACGGCATGATACAGACGAAATATACTGTTTTCCCGATTGAATGTTGCCTTATATTTCCGTGTATTTCCGTGGCTAATTAATTGAATAACGCATAACTGAAAAAGGCACCTTATGCAAAAATTTTTCAACACCGCTGGGGCTTGTATACCAGAAGATCATTATATGGTGTCAATGGCACCTCGTTTTGAATGCCTTAAAAAACTGATTGACAACAAACGTTATTTTATCCTACATGCGCCTCGCCAAACGGGTAAAACAACGCTGATGATGCAATTGATGGAAGAATTAAATCAAGCCAGTCAATATATTACCCTGTATGTCAATGTGGAAGCGGCTCAACCCTTACGTAATGACATTGAAGCCGTTAATGAATTAATTGTCAGTGAGTTTGAATCCAAAGCGGCTATTTACCTTAGGAAAGACTGGCAACCTCAAGAAGACTGTTTTAAAATTCGTTCCATGTCAAGAGGAATCAGTGACTTTTTATCTCGCTGGTGTCTTCAATTACCCAAACCATTAGTCTTATTAATGGATGAAGTGGATGCCCTGATTGGAGATGGGTTGATTTCAGTGCTACGTCAATTACGTAATGGTTATAACCAACGCCCTCGCGCCTTTCCTCATGCGATGTGTTTAATCGGTTTACGCGATATTCGCGATTATCGCATTTACTCGGATGAGTCAAAACGTTATATCATCGGCGGTTCCGCCTTCAATATTAAAGACAAATCCATACGTTTAAATGATTTTACACTGGAACAAATCAAAGCCTTATACGCCCAGCATACTGAAGTCACTGCTCAAAAGTTCACTCACCACGCCTTGCAACGGATTTTTGACTTAACTCGTGGACAACCTTGGTTAGTGAATGCCTTAGGGCGGGAATTGTGTTTTGATGAATACGCGATTGATTGGAAAGAAACAGTTCACAAAGCCGATATTGACACGGCTGCCGAAATTTTAATCGCCCGACGTGATGTGCATTTAGATCAATTAGCGGATAAATTGACAGAACCGCGTGTCGCGCGAATTATTGAGTCAATCTTGGTGGGTGAAGATACCAGCCAAACAGAAACAGAGTACAATTTGAATGAAGATCAACAATATTTAATTGATTTGGGTTTAGTGCGTCTCGGAACTTATGGATTAGAAATTGCTAATCCCATTTATCGTGAGATTATTCCCCGTGAGTTGACGGCTTATCAGCAAAATATGCTGGGTATCAATCCCCAATGGTATGTGAAACCATCTGGTCGATTGGACATTGATAAAGTCTTGGCTGCTTATATCAAATTCTATAAGCAACACAATGAATTGGTGACAAAACGCAAAACTTACACTGAAGCGGCCCATCATTTATTATTCATGGCCTGGTTACAACGGATAGTCAATGGTGGTGGGCGCATCAATAGGGAATATGCGGCCGGTTTAGGCCGTTTAGATTTATGTATTGAATTTGCCGATGAACAGTTTGCCTTTGAACTCAAATTGAATCACAAAGAGGCCTTAAGCGAAGGCAAAGAGCAACTGGTTAATTATTTAAATCGGCTGAGTTTAGATCAAGGTTGGTTAGTCATTTTCAGTCGAAAAGAAGTCACCGATTGGGAGGCGGTTGGGAAGCAGAAAACGTATTCAGAAGGCGGAAAGAGGATTGACGTGATTTGGTTGTAGGGTATTATCTAAATGATTAAAAAAAAGCCACGGAATGACACAGAAAGCACGGAATGAATTTTTCCGTGTTTTTCCGTGTTTTTCCGTGGCTAACCTTTACTCATTCAACCCATTCCAATCCGACTCATTAGAACAATCGCCCGTGATCATCGTATTAAAGCGAATCCCTTTAGCTTTCAATAGCGTCATCACCTTCTCAACATCTGCATCAGCATACGGTGCGGCATCGGTTGCAAACAAAATATCGCCACCGGCCTTCAAGTGAGGAAGGGCTATCATCAACGCTTCGACTGAGGCTTCGGGGCAGCTACCCCCACCAGAAGCTTTCAATTTTAAAATCGCGCTCTTTAAAACTTTCAAATCACGGGTAAACGCATTCACTTTCACATCATCCGTAAAAACAACTAATGCAACTAGGGGCGCGTCGCTGGGCTCAATCTCAGCAATAAAGGCCTCTAAAGCCCTGACAACCCCATTGATTTCTTCCTGCATACTCCCTGTCACGTCGATCACAAAGGCGATATCGACTTCAATACCTTCTGGTATGGTGATCTTGGTGCGTTCTCTATCCGTGTGAGTGGGATATTCATTCGCTGTCACCGAGGCTTCATGCGTCAACAGGAGCAATCCGGCATCTTTCAACACAACATCCACATTAACCGTAATTGAGTTCACACTCTGTCCACTCTCGATACTCAAATCACTGAGTTCACAAATCAAAGTGGGCAGTTTGCTGGTATCGCAGAGCCCATAATCCGTGTTCATGGCTTTCACATCCACACCGCTAGGCAAATGCAAGACTAACTCAATACCCGTTGCCGTTGTTGTCGGGGCATTATGAATCAATTCAACTTCGGCTGTGTAGTGCAAAATCGCACCGCTGCTCACCGGATCAGGGGTATCTTTAAGGGTCACAGACAAATAGGGTTTGACCGCTGTCCAAGTCACTTGCACATCCTCTGGATATTCAGAAGCTGTCACAGTCGCCTTATTCACTAGCGTTTTCGCTTGCGTGTTGCTGATCACGATTTTCGCTGTCGCGCTGGCACCTGAGCTTAAATCAGGCAACTGACAACTCACGGTATCGGCATCGCAACTGCCGCCATTCAAGGCCTCAATAGAAACCAGGTGTGTCCCTTCAGGCAAAATATCAGTCAGCTTCACAGCCGTAGCGGTTTCTTCACCTTGATTCGTCACCCTGATCGTATAAGTGATTTGGTCACCTTGATCCACTTTCCAGCTATTGGGCACGACTTTGATATCCAGCACAGAAGCCGGTTTCAGCTTGACCGTGCAATTTTCGTTGTTACCCACCGCACAGGTTTTGACAGGAAAACTATAGCTGTCTTTGCTCGCTATCACCTGATACTCGCCTTCCGGCAAATTGGTGATGGCCCACTCCCCGTTCGCATCAGTCACAACCGTTTTATCGCCAATTTGCACCGTGACACCCGCAATCGGATTGCCATTGATATCAAGAATAGTGCCAGAGGCCGTGTATTCTCCTGTGGGTTCTTCAATCACAGGTTCGTCAACAACGACTTCCCCTTCTTCTCCAGGCGGCGCAATAACTGACTGACCACCAGAAATTGATGCCGTCTTACGGGAGCCTGTCGTGTTAAAGGACAAGCTTTCTTCTCCATTTTTGGCAAGTAAAGTGAAATTAACCGTTGCGAGACTAAAACTGCCTTTTGGAATATCATTATCCCAGGCACCTGCTGCAAAGTTGATTTCTCCTTTTTCATTGTCAAAGTCTTTTTCCAACACGGAATCAAAATGTTCACTTGCCGTGATCTCATTCACTCGTAATAACTGAGAATCAAAATTGAGATAGGCCGCCGCCGTATCAACCGCTTGCGTATCGTTTGCATGAACTTGAATCGTCGCATTAAAAGCCTCACCAACAGTCAGTGTTTTCGGAATGATAAGACGCAGGGTGACAGCCCCCCCACTGTCACGATTACCCTTTCGTAATCTATTGGGTGTAACAGACGTATCCCATTCACAAATGGCCGGGTTTTCATTACCTTTTGGCTTTTTATAATTTGCCTTAAATAAATTATAATCTGCCCTTTTAACGCAATCATCCTCGTCCAGATCAGCATTTTCAATGTAACCCTCAACATCCTGACATTTACCTTTGCTTTTCTTCAACAGAGAACGATCAGTTAAATCGACATCATTATCATCGTCCACATCTCCCTCTAAGAGCGTGCCAAAGTCAAGCCACTCGTCATCACCCAGCATTAAAGGCGGCCCTATCCGGTTTGCCAAGGTATGTGATCCTTTCACACAAATTGAGTAATTGCCAGAGGATTCCGGGAGTATGCAATGCCCTAAACCATCCGTTTTGATCGTGTAAGGGGTTTTATCACCCACATAAATTTTCAAGTCAGTTTTCCAACGATCATGAGCCGGTGGTATGTCTGGACGACCTTGCAAACTCACTTTACACGGCATACAGTCTTGTGTGACGATCCTTTCATTGTCAGCCGCGACTGTGAGCGTTTCACCTTCAAAGGTTGCGTTTAGCGCATCAAATTGCAAGTCAATTGCGTCGGAGGCCGCCAAAACCTTGAAATTCAAGGTCACCAGTTCAAAGGCCCCACTGGGCGCTTCGTTGTCCCAAACGCCAGCCGCAAAGTCAATGGAACCGATATTAATCTCTTCTGTGAGGACATCATCCAATACACCACTATTTGTCATGGTATTCAGTTGTAATTTGGTCGGATCAAATTTTAAAGAAAATTCGACACCATCAACAGACTGAGATTCTGAAGTTGTCTGGAAAGTGAGATCAAAGCTTTTGCCAACGCAGATGGGAGACGGATTGGATGTGGCCACTAATTTGAATGAGGCTGATTCAATTTTTCGCTTCTTAGCCAAAAAACCGGCTGTCAGTCTGGATGAATAATTAGTAGAGATAAAAGGTTGCCCAATGCTATAACTCAGGCTATTGCTACCTACTGCTATTTTTCCACTATTTGCCGTTATGAGGTAGCGGGCAAGGCTGTCTGCATAAGTTGTTGAAGTCATACCAGCAAGTAAAATACTGAGTACAGCATAAACGACTGATATGAGGTGTTGATTGAGAATTTTAAGCATAGTGTGATCCTATGAGTGTATTAGGGCAACCCATAATGAGGATGCCCTAATGTTTTAGGGTTCATATTGAGCATCGTTAAAGCAAAATCATTGACAAATTGCCGCTTCAGGATGATCTTGGCAAATCAAGGATTTCAAAGCCTCATTTTGTGCTTTCAAGGCTTCATTTTGTGCTTTCAAGCCTTTAATCGCTTCAATGACGTAAGCATTAAAAGCATGTGGAAAAGAAATGCTTTTTGCCTTCTCACCGTCAGGTATCAAAGCCTGATCCTGACCCTGTGGTTTTTCTTCGCCAACCCACTCAGGAAAAACGGCTTCCAAGTCCTGAGCAATCACACCCGCTTCTGTGCCTTCCTCATGTTCATCAGGATTGCGCCATTGATAGGTAACCCCTTGAAGTTGGGTTAATTTTTCCAGTGCGATCTGACTATCCAGGTTTTTAATGTTTCCTTTTAACCTTTTGTCAGAGGTACTCTCCCATGTACCACCACCTTTCTTCCGTGCGGTGCCTTTCACCACTGTCAAATCGTCATCCACTTTCAAATTGTCATACACTCTCAAATCATTGCCAATTATGACTTCAGCAGCATTAAGTTTCATTTCACCACTATTACCGGTGGATATTTGCAAATAATTAGTACCAGAAGCACTTATTATAGCTATGTCCTTATCCTTCGATTTATTGTAGAACTTCAGGTTACCGTCGTAAATCTCAATTTCACCGACTTCTAAATCACGCCAACGTGAACCTGAGTCATTCAAGATAAGGTCTTCTGTCATAGTAACAGAATAATTATCAATATGTATGCCTTGATTAGTGCCATCATGTGACAACCACTTACCATTCAATCTGATGTGCTGAGTTGCGCTGTGATTACCAAGATTATCCCCTTGGCTCTGGTTATTGGATGCTTGTCCAGGTTCACCTTTATCACCCTTTTGTCCACGTTCACCTTTATCGCCCTTTTGTCCACGTTCACCTTTATCACCCTTTTGTCCAGGTTCACCTTTATCGCCCTTTTGTCCAGGTTGACCATCTTTACCAGGATCACCTTTATCCCCCTTTTCCCCTTTCAAACTAGCCCAGTCAACACATTTCCACTGGCTACCTGTCCACTGAGCCGCAGAAATTTGACCACCACAAGACAAACTGCCCAAAGTAGTCTGTCCCACAGTCTTCGCATGAAAGGCATGAGGTACGCTGGATATATTCACAGTCTGCGAAACCCCATCCGCTTTAAATTGCAATTGAGACATCTGACTGAAGTCAACACCATCAAGGTTGGTTTGACTTCCTAACATTACGCCAAACATCCCCTCTTGGATTGGCACATTTGTATGTGTTTCCTTCCAATCTGTGCCAGGGATAGAAAAAGTGACGTTGGTTGTGCTGTTGACTGGATTACCCTCAGCATCCAACAATTGCCCCTGAAAACTGATCGTATTAGGGGAAGCGGCATAGCCCAACAAAGGCATCACGCCAAGTAATAGCACAATAAGTGCTGGTTTAAAACAAGTCTTTTTCATCATGAGTGAGTTCCTGCGTGTTAAAATAAAAAGTTATCAGTAATCCATAGAATGGCTATAGCGTTTCCCGATTGAATAAAATACGCTTAAAAGCGCAAAATAAATTTTGCACTCCAAGCGAAGCAAAATAAATTATGGTTGACAATTAAAATAAAAAGAATTCATCATACCACTCACTTTCTTAAGTTCACTTCTGTTATTAGGCAACTTCTTGTTTCTCAAGTTCTTGTTCTGAAAACGCGTTTTGTAGACGCTTGGGAAGAGTCCTTATATTTTTGCTTTCCTTTTGCCATCCGTGATATTTTTGGCGACATAATTCTTTTTTATCCTGAACGCATTCATTAAATATTGCAAACTTAGCAACGGTTGTCACCCCTCTAACATAAATACCAAAAATATTTTGAAGCAGACTATCAGTTTTTAAGGCTTCATCAGCAATACCATCTATCAAACCTATAAAAGCATCTCTTAAGGCGGTATCTATGGAATATTCTTGTTGCAGTGCCAAAGAGACACCACCACTACATGCTGCTCCTCTAAAAGGAAGAGGAATTTCTTTTGCTTCCATGCTACAAAACTCAGCACCAAGTGCTGAAACACCACAAATTAATTTAGCAACGGGTTCTTCTTCATCAGGGGCACACGCATCCTCTGGTTTTGTGGGTGCTTTAATAGAAGTGAGAAGGGGGCAATTTTGCCTGTTGTCAACATAATTATGTTGATGAAATAAACGTTTATTTTCTTTTAAACGTTTTTCATCAGCACTGATTTCGTTTTTCAAGCTGTTATATCTTGACCAAAGCGTATTTCTAAAACCCGAATTTCCTTGCAAATTGCTTAAGGTTTTTCCATCCTTATCCACTACGTAAAGGCATTCGTTAGCCTGTTGAGATGATTTTGGTAAATGGAAAACAATCTGACTACTATGTGAATCCTCTGCTTTCGTAACCAAGCCGCTTGAACTCATTAGTTCTAATGGTTTTGAGGGCTTTTTGTCCAATTCCACATAAATACTTCGATGGTTTCCTTTAACAGATTGAATAGTGGGCGCACAACCGAGCAAGGTTATAGAAGATATAACAACAAGAAAAAAGAATATTATCTTTTTCATTGGTGCCTCCTCATTTGATCTAGCCTACATTCGTTATAGCATTTTGCCTTAAATAAAGACAGGCTCGTAGCTCGTAGGGTGGGTAAACGGGCGGCAATGCACTTAATATAAACCCAGATTTCACCGCCCGTTTGCCCACCATTTCTCCTCGTAGCTCGTAGGGTGGGTAAACGGGCGGCAATGAACTTAATATAAACTCAGATTTCACCGCCCGTTTGCCCACCATTTCTCCTCGTAGCTCGTAGGGTGGGATCGCTTAGCGGCAATGAACTCAATATAACCCCCTACCTCACCGCCCGCTTGCCCACCATTTCTCCTTCAAGGAATAAAAATAGTGTGAAAAATAAACCAAGAAATGTGTTGATATTTAACACCCCACCTCAATGCTATCAAGGAAAGATTAGCTTAATAAATTTCAAGAATAAACGGGCAAACTAAAGTTTGCACTCCAAGTTAGGCTGTTGATAAAGAGCTTCTTTACGCTAAAAAGTTATTGTATTGTTTTAAATAGGTGAGATGGGCGATGATGGTGGGCAAGCGGGCGTTCAGATTCAGGGGCAAAATTTGAGTTCAATACCGCCCGCTTACCCACCCTACGAGACATTGTGGAACAAAAATAGATAACCCTTTTTTCCTGCCAATCATCTCTTTATCAAGAGCCAACTCCAAGCTAATCCTACCGAGTACCCAGGAATGGATACCATTTATCACGATATTGCGTCTTACCCCGTCTATTGAAGTCAGTTAAACGATAACGTTTCTTATCAGCACTGATTTCTTCGACAAAACCGACATGTCCATGTGGAGAGTTAGTCCAAACCGCAACGAGTCCTTTTCTGCGATATTGCATCGGCAAAGTTTGAGTATTGGTGCAATGCCAAGTTCCCCCTAAGAAATTTGTATTTTTCCAATTTTGGGCATCTCGGCCAGATCGTTTCCAAAACGCATTACGGAATTTGTTGTAAACTGAACTGTCTAAGTCGCCTTTATCCACCAGTTCCATAACTCGGCCGTAAACATACCAGGTACATTGTCCTGTTAAATATTGTGAGGCTGAATTTTTAAAAGCGTTATCAGTTGTCGCAAAGCGAGAAGTTGAAACGGTTGATTTAATATTTGTTGGCGAAAAAGTATCCCCTGCATTGACGTGCGCGATGCAAATTAAGAGGCCTGGTAGCCAAATGATAAATCTTGCTTTTAGTAGGTGTTTTATAAGTGATTTCATTTCTATTATCTTGATTTGTCAATTTATTTTGAAATTGGAATGCATGTTATTTTGCTTGTACTAAAAGCCGTAATGACAAGTAAAGAATGCGTTTGGGCGAGCTAAATGAGGCTCAACAATGTGGTGCATTGCGAACTTGGCATGGAAAGGCCTACCTGTTTTTTCAGTTATCAGTTATCAGTTATCAGTTATCCGTTATCAACATGATATCCAATATGTGCAATGCCAACTTATGTCTCTGACAAACTATACGTTAACATGACTCACAATTTCTGATATGATATTAAAAGTTTAAATTTATATTTAAGTCACTCATTTTTAGAGTTGCGCATTTTAGCGTCTCAATAAAAATTGTCATCTGATGGATGTTCGCTAAATTGCAATTTGCGAATCTCAGTGACTCATTTTTAGAGTTGCGCATTTTATCGTCTCAATGAAAATTGTCATCTGATTGATGTTCGCTAAATTGCAATTTGCGAATCTCAGTGACTCATTTTTAGGGTTGCCCATTTTATCGTCTTTTTTTGATTTTTATGCTTCATCCATGCAACCCCAGGTTGCACCTGGGGCTATTCACATTCAACCCCTACAGGGTTGTGCATTTTAATTTTTTTGATTTTTATGCTTCATCCATGCAACCCCAGGTTGCACCTGGGGCTATGATCTCGCTACGCTCGTTACTGCGTTTCACATTCAACCCCTACGGGGTTGTGC
>QNEL01000251.1 GCA_003645185.1 Candidatus Parabeggiatoa sp. nov. 3 | reverse complement strand
GGTTCAATACTGACCGTTTCCATAACAAATCAATTCTAAATTAAAAATGGAATCATTTTTGAGTGATCTGATTTGCTATTTGCGAAGCAAAATGGAATACAACATTTTATTGACTGCTCACGATCCTTAACATTGTTATTCGCTTATTGATTAATAAGCACCTCGCCCAGTTAAAACAGCAGGAACCGTTTTAATCAATATCAAAAGATCGTCGGTAAAGGACTGCGTTGCAATGTAGTATAAATCCATTTCGACTTGCTGTGGAAAAGGAATTTCGGAACGACCTGAAATTTGCCAAATACAGGTGATACCCGGCGTGATTTCTAAACGCTGACGTTGATAAGACGTATATTGTTCAACTTCCTCAGGTAAGGGTGGACGTGGGCCCACTAAAGACATATCCCCAAGCAACACATTCCAAAGTTGTGGGAGTTCATCTATAGAAAATTTGCGAATAAACCGGCCTAGAGCTGTTATACGCGGATCGTTTTTTATTTTAAATAGAACACCTTCTGACATATCATTATTTTTCAATAAGTTAGCTTTGCATTGTTCCGCATTGATAGACATAGAACGAAACTTCCATAAGACAAATAATTTGCCCTGTTTTCCTACTCTTTTTTGGGGAAAAAGAATGGGGCCGGGCGAATTTAAATAAATCAAGATCATCACAATAAGCAATAAGGGACTGAAGAAAATCAGCAACAACCCAGACATAACAACATCAAACAAGCGTTTTAATAAACTGTAGCGATAACAGCTTGGTTGAGGATAAAATTGACAACGCGCTAAAGCTAAAACCGAGTCGTGTGGCATAAGTAATGATCTCCATGCAAAATTCAGTGACATTAATCTCGTCCGTTTTTGAACCACCCTTTGATGTCGTAATTGGAAATGGATTGACAAAGGGTGGGGGCATTTTGTTATCTACAGCCATAACAAACCGTTGATTTCATCTCACAAAACAGATGGACTCTTTTATGTGCTACCTTGACTAATTTAGCGTCATCAGAAAGCAAAGCTTGGACAATCAAATTATTATTTTCTGACATAATTGCAGCATCGACTTGCTGAGCAAGATTGGATTCTTCTATTGCTTCAGTGACAAACTCGTGTGGTTTACTATATTTCATGAGCAGTCTCCTCATTAGGTAAATTATATATCTCATTATTGTAATTAAAGATAGCATATTTTAGGCCATTGTGAATGAATGTCATGAAATGAATTTCTTACAAAATGGATTTTAAATAGCCCAATTTCGTCGTTCTAAGGCCCATTTTTCGCATTTTGCAAGTTCCTCAAATAGAATATTTGGTAAAATAGGTGCTGAAAATCAGCACACTGTGCTGATTTTCAGCTCTGTAAAAGCCACACAGTTTGTTTGATAAAACCAATTCAATGTCTGTGGACCAAAAAAAATAAATCAGTGAGTTGACTGATAGGGGTTGATTTTATACTCACATATACCATGTACTCACAATGAGTACATATAAACCACAAATAAATTATAGGTTAATAGATTGTTCAGTAAAAACACTTCAGAATTATGCTTGTATTAAGTCACAAAATACAGATAAAAAATCCAACTTATAAACAGGAACAGTATTTCCGCCAAGCTTGTGGAACATCTCGTTTTGCTTATAACTGGGGTTTAGAAGAATGGAAAAAACAATATAATGCCGGAAAAAAACCGACTGCAAGAACTGTTAGAACTGTTTTTAATGCGCTTAAACCGGTTGACTTTCCTTGGGTATTTAACGTTACAAAATGTGCCGCTGAACAAGCATTTAGTGATTTAGGTACAGCTTTTAAGCGTTTTTTTAGACATCTTGGTAGATACCCATGTTTTAAAAAGAAAGGTACACACGATTCCTTCTACCTTTCAAACGACCAATTTAAACTTTCTGGAAGCAAGATCAGGATTCCTAAGTTAGGTTGGGTAAAATTAACCGAATCGCTCAGATTTTCTGGAAAGATTCTCTCCGCTACTGTCTCCCGTGCGGCAGATAAATGGTTTATAAGTATTAGTGTTCAAATGGATACAGCACCACTCAAAAAGAGCGAGAACCAAGCTTTGGTTGTTGGTGTTGATTTGGGCGTTAAACATTTGGCCACCTTGTCAAATGGTGAAACAGCTTCAGGCGGGAAGCCTTTAAAGACACTTAGCCGGAGTGAAGCACGATTACAACGACATTTAGCTAAATGTACCTTTGGTTCAAAACGATATATTCGGCAAAAAATGAAGATAGCACGGCTTCATTACCGTATCCGTTGTATTCGTATAGATGGTTTGCATAAACTAACCCATCATCTTTGCCAAGGTTTCAAGATAGTTTGCCTTGAGGATTTGAATGTCAAAGGAATGTTAAAGAATCACAAGCTTGCAAAGGCAATAAGTGATATGGGTTTTTATGAATTGAAACGGCAAATTGAGTACAAAGCGACTCTTTTTAGAAATTTTATTGTTTCTGTTGATAAATGGTTTCCTTCTTCCAAAAAATGTTCCAATTGCGATCACAAAAAAGAAGAATTGAAACTCTCTGAACGCACATATCATTGTGATGAATGTGGGGTTTCCATTGATCGTGATTTGAACGCGGCTATAAATATTGAGCGAGAAGGCATTCGTGTTCTCGCATATTAACAAGTTGACTACCGGGGGCTAACCGGAAAGTTACGCACGGGGACAAGACGGCTCTATTTTTAGAAATACTTCCAAAAGCAACCAGCTTGGTTGAATCGTGAACTAAGCCGTGATCACATTTGTTCACAAATTAGATAGCAGGACAACGTCCGTTGTAACCTCACTACCCTTGCTTGTTAACAAATGATGGTATAAATTTTCTCCCTGTAAAAGGAGACGTGGGCTGGGGACAACCTTCACGTTAACTCAGGATTCGGTGATAAAAATTGGGGCATCAACCTTGGGCGAACACGCAGGTTCGCCCCTACAGTCCCTTCATTTCTATATGTTTTGTAGGGGCATACCTGTGTGTATGCCCTTATATTTAATGGTATTGGGGCTACAAAAGCGAACATAATACTACTAATGGTAATCACAAGTTAAGCACTCAAGTGTTGCATTTGATATAAAATAGTATTTAACGCTTCTGTTAAATTTTCACTTGCCAATCAACATTCAATGCAGTATTAATTGGTAAAGTTAACGGTTTCGTTAAAATCACTGATTTTTTTGTTTTTCATTTTTATCTGTTAATAAATTTGTCTATTAATAAATCATGTTGTATTGATTGGTTCTCATTTCAAATTTGTTTGATAAGTTCACCTAATAAGATCGCGGTGGCGGTGATGCCAGTCTCCGCCCCGCGCATTTGGGCAACGTCACTTTACATCGTAGAGTGCCGCAAACAATTAATTAATAACATACTGAAAATCGAAAACTAAGCCAGCCTCATGGTATTTAAGCAGAAAATCACAACTATAATCTCACAGAATGAAAAATGAACAGACCATCGCTCAATCACTTAATCTCGTAAGTGACTGATTTTTTGATTGATTCTTAAATGCTGTCGCATTGTCAATAATGATCATGACACCTGTGACTGACTTCATTCTTGAGCGAGCGAGCATGATACTACCAACAAGCATCACAAGGTAAGTACCAAATAGAGTACATTTAGATGTTAAATCCATTTAACTAAATCAAATCTGACCGATTTTGAAAACCTGTCATGTTTGGCTTTCCTAAACAACCTCAGTCATTTTGCTTTAAAGTGCTTCTGGTAATCCATTCCAAGCACTTTTATCCGTACAATCCCCCGTCAACAAAGCATTCAAACGAACGCGCTTGCCGCGTAACCATTCAATTAAACCCTTGATACCCTATTTTAATAACGCTTATTGGGTAATCGCCTTCAACTAAACCTGTCCAATTACCAACACTATCAGTGACAGTGACTTTTGGATTGACTTATGCAATTAGCAAATCATCCTTTAGCTTCACAATGAATTCGGTAACGACGTTTCGCAATGACATCGTTTCATAATTAAAATCACACCATTGTCTTCAAGACGTTTCGCAATTCATAATTAAAATCACACCATTATCTTCAAGATACTGAGTCGCGATATCCAAGGCCCTTGCCGTAGTTTCTGGATACGGGCCTCGGTTTGAGGCTTTCAACTGTTCAAGCGCTTTGTGTAAAAGGGGAGCAGTGCTTGCCGAATATTGCTTAATCTCATTTTTAAAAGTCACTTGTGCCATGATGGGGGCCGCCTGATGGGGCTCATTGTTGGCGATAAAGTTTTTGATAGCAGCAATCACGGTATAAATTTCTTCTTGCATACGGTTTGCCCTCCAAACAGAAATGAGCGCGTATTATTATTTAAAGCAGTCAAGTAGAGTGAGTCCTTAAACGTTGCATTGGGATTAAATCGATCTGACACTTTTGTTAAATGCGATACAGTGATAGCGTTTTAGGCGGCTGATTTCTGATTTTTGTATTAGCCTTTTTGTCGAAAAGGCCAAAAATCGAAAATACCGAAATCGAAATTCGGCGCTAGGATAAATGGGTTGGCTAAACATTACACGTCTAATGGTGTGTAACATGAAATGTTGTGTGGGAATAGAATAGAAATGAATGACAAACAACGATTGCTTATGCTACTGGAACCCTTTTTTAGATTAAGCACTCTTTGTTTTGTATGTGTTTTAGGCATCGGATTTGAAAACGGATAGGTGGTAAAGTTGAAATCGGAGACTGCTTGGTTGGCGTTAGTTCATAACGAAAAACTACCATGCTGTGAGTTCAGATCGAGTAGAGCAGCCCTAGGAATAGAAATACTCCCCTCAGAAAGAAGTTTAATCCCCTGGCTGTACTAAGTGGTTGGCAGGTTGTCGGGTACTTTTGCATTTATTTTTTAACGCAAGAGACGCAAGAGGCGCAAGAGACGCAAAGTTTTAAATCTTTTTATAACGCAAGAGGCGCAAGAGGCGCAAGAGATGCTTCGATTTCTTTTTGACAGACTTGCGTCTTTTGCGTCTTTTGCGTCTTTTGCGTCTTTTGCGTCTTTTGCGTTTATTTTTTTTCTTTAAATCTTTTTATAACTATCGGGCAATGTCGCCCATTGAAACATTGGTGATCGTCCATCAGGCGAAAAGGCCTTCAGAAGTACTCAGGGCAATGTAGCCCATTAACTGTAGAGACGCGATGCTTCGCGTCTCTCACGAAATCCTAATCTTTTGTAGGGTGGGTAACGTGGTTGCCCACCATTCCCTTAAAATATTAAATCTAAATACATTTCTTGGTTTATTTTTCACTCTATTTTTATTCCTTCTGGAGAGATGGTGGGCAAGCGGGCGGTGACATAAGGGTTTATTATTGAGTTCATTGTCGCTAAGCGATCCCACCCTACAAATCTTGGGTGAAAAAAAGTAACAAAAATACCTGAACAAACACACCCCACCATTCCCCTACCCTTTCTGATTCCCAACTCTCTTCCGCTGTTTTGCCCTTTTCCGTTTCTGAACCCGTTCTTGAATACTGCCCGAATTGATTTCCCCGTCAACGGATTGATTTAAATAACCGGCTAAGGCACTGATCGTCGGATATTTAAATAATTGCACGATTGGGATGCTTTGTTTGAATTGTGTTTGCAATTGATCGCGCACTTGAATGATCAGCAGAGAATGGGCCCCTAAATCAAATAAATAGATTGTCTTCAATGCCGATTTGTTTCAACCCTAATGCGTTTTGCCAAATCAACGCGAGACTTTGTTCGAGTTCGTTTTGTGGCGCAATATAGCCGGTTTCCAGAAGGGGCCGGGTTTGATCGGGCTTGGGTAAGGCACGCAAATCAACTTTGCCACTTGGCGTTAATGGAAAACGCTCTAGCCTGATGAAGGCCGTAGGTATCATGTAATCATGTAATCTGTCTTCAAGAAATAGACGTAAGTTACTGATTTCAAAGCCTTGTTCGCTTATTATAGCGTTTCCCGATTGAATGAAGTACAAATCATTATTGTTCCAAATTTGAGTGAAAAATTTATTTTGCGGCCCTCTTGGAGTGCAAAATTTATTTTGCGGCCCTCTTGGAGTGCAAAATTTATTTTGCGGCCCTCTTGGAGTGCAAAATTTATTTTGCGGCCCTCTTGGAGTGCAAAAAATAACATCATACCGAAAACGAGTCATTTCATTACGAATCAAACCCCGTTTCGGTTCAATTTTAACCCGACTGATTTGTGGAAAAGCGTGTTTCAGCGCGACAAAGAAAACAGGAGCAATGATTAATTCTTGTTCTTGCAGCTCACGCTCGTGAATACGTGCGGCTAATTTGGCGCGTGTGACAAAATCAACCGCTTTATAAACTTGTACTGAGGCATGGTAAGCTTTTAAAAGCGGTAAACTACGCACATCGCCGATAAAAATCGTGCCACCCGGTTTCACGACAGTCAATGCGCCTTTCAAAACCGTTAAGAAATAATCAATACTGGGAAAATACTGCACCACTGAATTGATGATCAGAGTATCAAAAGCTTGCGCTTCAAAACCGTCAAAATCATCCGCCGGCTTAGTCAATAAAGTCGTGTGTTCCAAGCCTTTGATTTTGAGAAAACGCTTTGAGTCTTCCAATTGTTGCAAGGCGATTTCGGATAACTCAGTACCGACATAATCAACGCAATGCGAAACAATACGATACATCAGTAGCCCTGTACCACAACCGATTTCTAAAACATGTTGGGGGTTGAGAGACAAAATCTTATCGACGGTTGTCTCAACACATTCCTGCATTTCGTCATCGGGGAGGGGCAAACCAGTATAAGCGCTATCCCAACCAATAATATTAAACGTCGGATCAGCATGGCTAGGTGAATCCTGATAGCTTTTATCATGCAAAGCTTGCCACAAAGAAACTTGCTTAGCGTGCAAAGCTTGCAATGCGTCATCTTGCAAATTGGCAACCAAATAAGCAACGAGTTGTTTTTCACCCTCTGGGTTGACTCTATCTATAACAAGGGTTTCTTTGACGGCAGGATGTTGAGATAACACGCCTTCAATTTCACATAATTTCTCAAATCACGTTCGATTTGTAATTCATCAACCCATTTTTCAAACGGCAAATCTTGATGAGCATAAGCATCCAAAGCCACTTGCCGCACTTGTTCTTGTAATTCAAGAAAGCTAGGCTCTTGAGCAAAATCAATGCGTAAGGCTAAAGTATTCACAAA
This sequence comes from Candidatus Parabeggiatoa sp. nov. 3, assembly GCA_003645185.1. Lineage (GTDB taxonomy): Bacteria > Pseudomonadota > Gammaproteobacteria > Beggiatoales > Beggiatoaceae > Parabeggiatoa. Next base: position 3,943 of record QNEL01000251.1, on the reverse strand, counting down.
AAAACCGATTAAATCTTCAATCTCAAGTCGGTTACGATTAGCAATCGGGGAACCGATCACCATATCCGCTTGATCGCTATAGCGATAAAGTAAAGTCGCGAAAGCCCCGAGTAAAGTCATAAACAAAGTGGCATCATGACGTTGACTCAAGACTTTCAAAGCCTGCGTCAGTTCTGAATTGATTTCAAATTGCTCACTACTCCCCCGAAAACGTTGTTCCGCTGGGCGCGGCCGATCGGTCGGTAAATGCAGCACTTGTGGCGCATCAACCAACTGTTGTTTCCAATAATTGAGCTGTGTTGCCAACACCTCACCAGAAAACCATTCACGCTGCCAAGCCGCAAAATCAGCATATTGAATCGCTAATTCAGGCAACGGAGAAGGGGCCTGATTTAAAAAGGCCTCATACAAAGGCGGTAATTCTTTAACCATAATTCCTAATGACCCGCCATCTGCAACAATCTTGTGCATTGTCAACAACAAAATATGCGTTTCGGGATTGACTTTTAATAAGCTTGTCCTGAATAAAGGCCCTTTTGCCAGATTAAAAGGCCGTTGCGCTTCCTCAGAAGCCAATTGTTTGATCACCTTATCTTGGCCTTCTACATGCGGCACATTCACAACAGGCATTGAAAAAGCATCAAAAGTCTCATTGACAATCGAAACCTTTTCATTCATAAAAGTCGTGCGTAAACTTTCATGCCGTCGCACAATTTCTTGAAAACTGTTTTCCAATGCTTTTTCATTTAGCGCACCCTTTAATTCTAAGCTGATTGAAAGAGTATAAAAGGGATTATCAGCTTCCAACTGATGTAAAAACCATAAACGCTCTTGTGCAAAAGATAAGGGTAAAGCGTGATCTCTAGCAATCTGTTGAATCGGAGAGGATAAAATTGGGTGTTCATGACGCGCTTCCACGATATATTTTCCTAAATATTGTTGACTATCTTAATAATAATAAATCTAGTCACGATAAATCAATTGAAAAAGTTTTGGTGTATCGTGAAAGCATTTGAATCGTTAACATGAGCCGCTATTTCTTTTCAACGATCAATTGACAAAGATCATCATTTTTTCGTTTTTCATAAGTATTTTGCTATTATGACAATAAGGCTTGTTTATAATAAAAGACTGTGGTGCAATGTGGATAATGATAGAACGCTGATTCGGCTTCTGCTCATGATTTACACTGATTAAAAAAATCAGCGCCAGTCAGTTCAATCAGTCTAATCAGCGTTCTATAGATTTTCATAAAAATAAATTGTGGTTGCCCTTTTTGGCGTAATTATCTGACAATCTATATCAACTATTGCACTGTTCAACACAACATTTACAGAGTAACACAAATGACAACAAATACTATCTCAAAAAAGGAAGGGATAGCATATAGTCATAGTTTTTATAAACCGACAAGATGAGGGAGTAAACATAATGGAAGCGATTCGAGTTCACCAAATCGTTGATAAACAAGGTGAAATTCTAATGACCGATCTGCCATTTCAGCTAGGACAACAAGTTGAAGTAATTATATTGTCTCAGCCGGTCACCAAAATCAAAAAAGCCCGCTTGACAGTGGGTCAATTTCGTCAATCTGGATTGATTGGCCTGTGGAAAGATCGTGATGATATCGGTGATAGTGCCGTTTATGCTCGTCAACTTCGGGAACAGGCTCAACAACGAGGACATATCAAATTATGATTTTTCTGGATAGTGATGTTGTCATCGACTTTTTGCGTCAATTTCCACCCGCTATTGACTGGTTTGATAGCATTGACAATGATGAAGATATGGTTCTATCTGGGTTCGTTATCATGGAGTTGATTCAAGGTTGTCAAAACAAAGTGGCGCAAGAAAAACTGCAAAGTGAATTGATCACTTATGAAATTGTATGGCCTTCCCCAGATCATTGTCATCAAGCGCTCAATATTTTTACACAGTATCATTTGAGTCATAATATTGGGCTAATTGATGTCCTAATTGGTCAAACGGCTGTTGAGCTAGGTGTACCACTATACACGTTTAACCAGAAACATTATCAAGTCATTCCTTATTTACAGACAATACAACCTTATGAAAAATAAGATTTTAGGGCGGCGATAATCCAAAAACAGATTTGAAGAGTGGATATTTTGAGATAATTGCTCAATCCAATAATGCTTTTCAGCGATCAATTGACGAACAAAGATCATCATTTTTTCGTTTTTCATAAGTATTTTGCTATTATGACAATAAGGCTTGTTTATAATAAAAGACTGTGGTGCAATGTGGATAATGATAGAACGCTGATGACGCTGATGATCATGATTGACACTGATTAAATAAAAAATCAGCGTAAATCAGTTCAATCATGATAATCAGCGTTCTATCAACTATTCTACTGTTCAACACAATACTTACAGAATAGCACAGAGTAACACATTGAAAATTGGCGGAAACTGAAGAGCAATTGCTTGATTATCAAAAGGCTTTGGAATCAAAGTATGGTGACAGCTTAAAATGACAACTCATCAGTGTAGTAGTCGCGGTGGGATTTGATCGCCTCGTGTGGCAAACGGTATCGAGGCCGTGATTCATGATGATAGAACGCTGATTGTCATGATTGGACTGATTTACGCTGATTAAAAATCAGCGTGAATCAGGCTATAATCATAAAATGGTGTTCATCAGTATAATTTAACCTGGGTATGGAAAGGCACAAAATATGAATTTCACAACTCTGGAGAATAATTTATGGAACGCAAATACAAACTTTTGATTGCAGATGATGATCAAAGTATTCTCTCAGAATATGGAGATTACTTTGAAAAACAAGGATTTATAGTAGAATTGGCTCAAGACGGGATCGAAGGGCTTGAAAAACTGCGCCATGACAAAGAATTTGATGTCGCACTCGTTGATCTAAAAATGCCTAAAATGGATGGTATTGAAATGATCAAAGAGGCGCATAAAGCCGGCAACAACGCTGAGATGATCATTTTGAGTCATGACAAAGAATCCGAAAAAGCCGATGCCATCGCGGCGATAAAAGTCGGTGTGAAAGATTGGTTTGAAAAGTCTGAACTTCATAAGCCACAATGCGTTGTCAGAGTCAAGGAGTTGGCTTCCGGCATACCTCTTGAGGAAGTTTCACGGATATTATCCGTTATTCGGGATTGATGAAAGAACGATGAACCTGTTAGAACAAAACCATTATTTCGACACCTGTCAGTGGTGAGCAACAACGTTGCCCACCCTACTGTTTCGCTGGCTTTGAGTTGCAGGCGCGAGTCACTTTATACGCTCGCTACACATCAAAAAAAGATTTAAGTATCCCCACTATTTGGCTACCATTACCGAAATGATATAAATAACTATCTATAGTCGCGATGTTATCCTTTAGTGATAAAAACTGCCATAACGCTCCATCAGTCACGACACCATATACAGTTGGAATGTTATTACCTTCCTTTTCATTGAAGAGTCTAGCCGCTTCCATTTCCGCTAGACACTGAGCCAATCCACTCCCTAAGTCGGATTTTTTAGCTTCAACCAATACAACAACTGGTGATGTGATATAGAGTTGGTTATCACTATGACTTATTATGCCATCAGGATTACCCGTTAAGCCTTTGCTACTATCAACATTAAAACTATTTTCCAAGAAAAAACTGATACTAACATGCTGGTTTAACTCTATCAACATCAGATCGACTATCAAAGCCTGTCTTGCGCTTTCTGTGTTGATTCTAATGGCCCTAGTATAAGCCTTCTTCATCGTATCAATAAACCATTGAGTCACTTCAACAGGTTCAACATTAATATATAATTCATTTTCAGCTTTTATAACTATTCCCAAATCCTTATTGACTTGATCTAGAGTTTTAAAATCACTATAAGACATTATTTAACCTCTCTATAATTAACAAGTTTATGACGGAATGAGGTATAGCATTAAACTTTAGAG
>QNEL01000250.1 GCA_003645185.1 Candidatus Parabeggiatoa sp. nov. 3 | reverse complement strand
TATTAAATCAAAAAATGAATTTTTAAGCACGCCCCAAAGTGTTGCATTTCAAAAAAAAATCTCTGTTCACATTTTTAAGCCTAAAATCTCTCCCTAACGCCCATTTTATAAAGGCCGGCTTAGCACAATTGGTTTGTCAGAGGCCTGGGAAATCAGACAAAAAGTTATCAGTGATGCACCAAGCGGTTGCATCTCTATTCAATTCGATGCTTTTTTAAGCTCACGCTTAGACGCTAAGGAATTAAGAATTATAAATTAAGAATTAGAACTTTTGCGCCTTTTGCGCCTTTTGCGTTTATAAAAAAATCAATGTGAACTATTGAATTAAGAATAATAAACGCTAAAGACGCTAAAGACGCTAAAGATGTTTTCGACTCGAAAGAGAAAGCGTCTTAGGCAACATTCTCCATTTTTCTGACAGGATGATTGCTAACTCATTGATTTTGTTGGGTATAGTCTTTTTCAATGGCACCCAAAAGGCTCTCTGTATAACCCCTATCCATAATCACGTTCGCTAAGCCTTCTTCATTGATATCCTCTTGACTTTCGATTTTCCGATAAGTTTCAATTTGCAATCTTAAAGCGTTGATGATGGTACGCACTTCTCGTTTATTCAATTCCATCGTTAATTCTCCTTTCTGTTCGCGCGAAGCGCGAAGGAGAATTAGCTTTGAAGCGTCTTTTGCGCCTTTTGCGTTTAGAAAAAAATCAATGTGAATTATTGAATTAAGAATAATAAACGCGCTTTTTTGCAACAGGCGCTAAAGGCGCTTTCGAGTTTTCGAGTCGAAAGAGAAAGCGCCTTAGGCAACATTCTGAACTTCTAAACTCTTGCATACCCATTCAAACGCTCAAATTGTTGAATTTGACTATAAAGTGTTTCAACCGTTTCACCTTCAAATAACTTGTCTCGAATTATCAAGTAATCGCTGTCATCTTTTTGCCAAGTTGCCAAAAGACGTGCCATTTTTGAGGGCGTTAGGTTGTTTAACAAAATGTCCATTGCTTCACGAAACACTTCTTGTTCACTCAGCATTTTCACTTTCATCGTTTTTTCCCGTTAATAATAAAATCAATTCTATTGGATTTTTAACCTGAAGAATATTATCCTTATATCGTTTAACTAAACGATCATCACAGGTTAGGAAATAATCGCAGTTAATAACCTCAGCGCATGCGACATGAAGGGCATCCATTGGTTTGATACCTTTTTTTTCAAGTTGTTTCGCCCGCTTTTTGATACCATCATTAACTGTTTGATGATGTTTGGCATAATTCACACAATAATTAACCCATTGTTGACGTGAATGAAAAGGGTTGTTATTGTTCTCAAAGGCCAATACAGAAGAGGTTGCTAATGTTATTTGACCCATTTCGACCAATTGCATTATAGTTACAAATGACAAGGTTTCCAAGCAAATTCTGGGTTGGGTTTGATCATCAAAGGGCCGATTATAGACACTGGTATCTAGGTAAACAGTGATCATTTTTTTGTCATGCTCCTTGTGTTTAGTCTAACACATTCACTCAACATTGTTATGAAACGCTAAATAAGCGAATAATGATACTCCAGATAAAGTTCAGAAAAATCAATGTGAACTATTGAATTAAGAATTAGCTTTGAAGCGTCTTTTGCGTCTTTTGCGTCTTTTGCGTCTTTTGCGCCTTTTGCGTTTATAAAAAAAATCAATGTGAACTATTGACATTAAGAATAATAAACGCGCTTTGGCGCTAAAGACGCTATAAAAACCTGACAGGTTTGGGCCAAAATATTTATTTGAACTCCTATATTAAACAACCCTTTTTCTGAAACGCTAAGTACTGAAGCATAAATAAACAGGTATTTTCATTGAGTTTCCCCTTTCTACTTAGCGCGGTAACAAAATTATTGCAAAAGTTTTGCGCGCAAAACTTCTTAAAGCGAAAACTTTTTAATGAAGATGGTGGGCAACAAAAACACATTTCACGCGCTTTGTTTAGCGTAGCGAGACTTTAGCGTGAGCCTTCGGTGCGCGAAGCTAAATACATAAATGAAGATGGTGGGCAACAAAAACACGTTACCCACCCTACATAAAATACCTGAAAACTTATGCTTCATTACTTATAACAAAACTGTAAAACCAACAATACAAAGCATGATACATAAGACATAAAATATCGACTTGATGTTATTGCTAGAAGGCTTTTGATCCAACTTTTTCAAGTGCGCTTTGTGCTGTTGCTGTAAACAGATTAATGAGGGGAAAGCTTCTAATTCTGTGGGTTTGATGTGTAATAACCCGTCATGGCTTTTGGTTAATTTGCCGTAAACGATAACGCGATCTGCTTGGCTGTACCAACTCTCTAATACGCGGTATTGTTTGTATTTTGCCTGAGCAGCGTGTTGGCAAATGGTGGGACAGATGCTTGATTCACTATTTCTCTCATGTAGTAGAGAAGCGGGTTGATCAGCAAATTGGGCCATATCCATAAGGATAATCTCTTGGCTCTGATTAGAAATCACTTCTAATTGCGTTAAGTCTGAAAGCTGATTAAAAATCACCTTTTTCTGTTCTTCCATGCCTGTGCCTGGTTTTTTCGCTTTGGTTTTCCATAACGCTAAGACTTTTGTCAGGTGAAATGCACAGGGCGTTTTAGAGATTGGAGAAAAATAGAGATTGTCTGACTTGATTTGTCCGCTGACTTTTACATAACAGTCAATCAAACCGTTATCAAACCGGGGTACATTGAGTAGATGTTGTTTGATTTTTTTTAAAAGCCGCGTTTGAAAGAACAGTTTGATAAAACCGATGATTAACATGATTAACAGGATAAGTATAATTACGATCACAATCCACAATTCATCCATTATTATTACCGTTATTGTTGTTGTTATTATTGTTGTTGTTAGTGTTCTCGTTTCCACAAATAAAGTAGAAACCAGAACTGTCATCGCTATCGGATTGCACAGCCTTGTTTAAAGGCCCTAAGTAGTATTCAGGATCAATACGGGTGACTTTTTCGCCATCAAATCGTAAGTAATGGCGATCCTTGAAATCATCGGTAGTGCTTTCTACAAAGTCTACTGTGTTGTCTGCAAAAAAATAAAGCGATGAATGGCGGAATAGCACGTACTTGTTTTTGTCTGGATTGACGTAAGACTGAATGACTTGTTTGACACGAGAAGCTTGCGAGCCTGTGATCGTGGCTTGATTTAAAAACAAATCGAGTTTGCTATTCAATCTGGGAGGAAATGCGCTGAGTGGCGCGGTTTTGAGTTGTAAGTTCATAATCGACAGTTTTTAACTCCTATTGTTTTTGTTTAATTATAATGGTGGGCAACATAAAGACGTTACCCACCCTACATTGATTTATAGCGTTTCCCGATCTCTCCAAAGCCTTCGCAAAATAAATTTGGAACGTAAAAGCCTTCGCAAAATAAATTTGGAACGTAAAAGCCTTCGCAAAATAAATTTGGAACGTAAAAAAACCGCAAAATAAATTTGGAACGAAAATAACCACGGCAAAATAAATTTGGAACGAAAATAACCACGGCAAAATAAATATAAATAATGGTGGGCAACATAAAGACGTTACCCACCCTACATTGATTTAAAATGTCCAAATAAATTCAATATTTTGAAAGGGTAAATTGATGGCTTGGATGTGATAAAACGCATTTTTCTTATGCTTTTCATAGTGATATTCGCGCAGCGATTTTGTTGTGACGAATAAATTATTGCGTATGTCTGATAAATATAAATGAGCATGTTGTTTAATAATCGCTGAAATATCTAAAAGATAATAACCGGCTTTTAGGTGAGATTGGGTTATGAAGGCATTTTTATAGAGGGAATAGTCAAAAAGATGTTCCTGTTTTTGGCGATTTTCATCGCCATAAACGACAGTGGTGTCTCTTAATAGCATGATATGAATATAATTATTGAGTTCATATCGCGTCGCAATCGAAAAAATATCTTCTCTTACCCCTAAAATGATTTCGCTTTGATTGTCTAAAAGTTCAATATCGCTTTCTGTTTTTAAAATAGCGGATTTGAGAAAATAGGGAGTACCATTGATTTTGAGGAAAAAAAGTGCGGGGCTGTACAATTCACTCAAAATGTTGTCTTTGGCTATCAAGGCTTGCAAGCTATTATCAATCTCAAATAATTCGTTTGTGATGTAAGCTTGTTTGGTTGGGTGAGTCTCTTTCAGTTTCTTAATATTATTATGTAGTAAAAATTGTTTGATGTAATCACGACGTTGCGTGTCAGAAAGGGGCCGGTATTGCTCTGGATTATCTTGATACAGTGCTTTTTGCAATTTGCACGTATAACTTTTTCTTAAATTAGCGGCTTCTCTGACAAAGGTACAACCAACATGACAATACTGAATATAGGGGCATTGTAAACAGTCGTCATCCAATTCCAAACGATTTTCATTGCGTTCAATCACTTTCCAGCCGTTTGCAATAATGCTTTCAATCTCATCTTGATAGACATTGCCATAGCGATAGTGCGGTGAAGATTGCCCTCTTGGGCAGGCGTAGACATCACCATTGCTTTGCAATAGAAAAAATTTGTTGCCACAGTTGACGGCTGAACAACAAAATTCTGGGGTAAATTCTTTAAACCATTCTGTTTTAAAAGCATTTTCTAAGTGTGTACCCATGAAGGCGGTTTTGATTTTCTGATAAAACGCGACTTGTTCGTCATGCGTTAGCATTGCAGTGCCCTGTATTTTTTGAGCGAATTTGTCGTTATTGGGTTCAGAATCAAAGCCAAACATGATATTAAATCGGCTCATATCTAAGCCTAAATCATCATGCAGAAATCGGATATCGGCAATAAAAGCGTCAACAACCTGTAGATGTGCCTGCGTTATGACACAGGAAATTTTTTTATTATAGGGATAACGGGCTAAACGTTTGAGATTGGCTAGAATGCGATCCAGTGTACTGTTACCGTTTTTATCTCGCCGATATTTTTCATGAAGTGACAAAGGTAAATCGACGCTGCCGCTGATCGAGACTTGGTATTGTTTAAAAACCGCTTCATGTTTTTGAAAATTGAGCAGATTGGTTTTGATATGTAAGGGATTGATTTTAAAACCTAATTGGGTAATTTGCTCGGCATGGCGGGCATAATGGTTTTGGGCAATGGCAAACAGGGCTTCTAAGGTGTGAGTGGGTAAGGTAGTGACTTCGCCACCGTGAAATGACAAATTAAAGGGTAGATATCCGTGAGCCAAGAGTTTTTCCAAAGCGAGATTGAGCGTCTGAATGACTGTCTCATGATCGATTTTAGCTTCCGTTAATCGCCCTAAATAGCAATATTGACAACTCATATTGCAAAAAATAGTAGGCGCATAGAGTAAATGAATGGGTTTTTTAAGTGGCATTTTTTCTCGTAGGGGCGAACCTGTGTGTTCGCCCTATAGATGTTCAGAAAAATAATTTCATGAAGAGCAAACGACAAGGGCGAACACGCAGGTTCGCCCCTACAACCACTGAATATGTGATGTTTTGTAGGGGCAAACCTGCGTGTTTGCCCGATGTGCGTGTTTGCCCGATGTGCGTGTTCGCCCGATGTGCGTGTTCGCCCGATGTGCGTGTCTGCCCTTACTCGCCTATGATTTTCACTAAAACACGTTTACGACGGCCGCCATCAAATTCACCATAAAATATCTGTTCCCAAGGCCCAAAATCTAAGCGGCCTTCTGTGATCGCGACAACGACTTCACGGCCCATGACTTGTCGTTTGAGATGGGCATCACCATTGTCTTCACCAGTGCGGTTGTGGCGATAATGACTAATCGGTTCATGGGGGGCCAGTTGTTCAAGCCACTTTTCATAATCTTGATGGAGGCCGGATTCATCGTCGTTTATAAAAACAGAGGCCGTGATGTGCATCGCGTTTACGAGTACGAATCCTTCTTGAATACCACTTTCACGCAAACACTCAGTGACTTGGGGTGTGATATTGATGAAGGCTCTACGCCCTGAAATATTGAACAACAGTTCTTTTCGATAACTTTTCATTTTAATGCCTTGTTTTTAGTCAATATGTGAGGAAAATACAATTTAAGTAGGTACGCATAAATCTTTTAACATTTTTTGTATTTTCTGTAGAGTTTTTGATGTTATTTGGCTTTACGACAGTCACTGATTGAGTGTCTACATAAGCAAATCATTGATTATTAAGGGGCCTGAAAATAACATTTCGTTTGAAAATCAACGGTTTACAAAAAACGTGTTCATCGAGTAAGAGTAAAAACTATATCCCAATCGTGAAAAAAGCGATTAGAGCCAAAATAACCAATGTGCCATAAGCAGAAATCGCAACTGTACCGCCTACCGCTGCCGTTTTTGCGACACTGATTTTCTTTTTCTCCACTTTCACAATATCCTTAAAAGGAATGGTTTCATGAGTTCCAACGATGGCTTCTTCTGAAATCTCAACCACTTTAAATGTGATAACCGTGTCGTCAGTTGTGTAGACTTTGATAGTCTCCCCGATTTTAAACTGCTGTTTAACTTCCAAAGGTGTGGGTTCGATTGGGCGCATTGCAGTACACGCGCTCAACATGATTATGACAATGAAAAACAAAAAAAGACGATGGTAAGGTTTGATGTGCATAACTTATTCTCCTGATGGGTGCTAAAATAGTGTTCCCAAAATAAAGAGTCCAACAACCCCAGTCACGACAAGATAAGTCATGCCAATCCCAGCACCAATGCTCTTGATAAAACCTACTTTTTTCTGTTCCAATTTCTTAATCTCAGAAAAAGGAATCTGCTGGCGTTTGCCCACAATACTGTCTTCAGTGATATCAATGAGTTCAAATTCATAAATGGTATCATTTACCGTGTGAACCGTGATAATCTCACCGATGACAAAGTGCTTTTGCACCGCTGTCGGTGTTGCCTCAATGGTTTGCATAGACGTGCAAGCTGTGAGCGAAGCAAGCAGCATGATTACTAAGCAATATTTTAACAAGGTTTTTAGCCCTCCGTTTTTTTAGCAATGGAATCGTTTGTATACATCAATATTTTTTGATTATAACTTTTTTGGGTTTTCGTTCCAACTTGAGTTTGATTTGGCGTTCAAACTTGAGTAAGGCGGGCATTGGAAAATTACTAGATCGGTGTTTGGTTTGAAGAATTTGGCAGGAAATATCTTGCCTAGAGATGTGTTAATATAAGTAAAACTCAAAACTGGCGTGAAATGTGAAATAGTCATGAAGGGCAGACACGCAGGTATGCCCCTACAAAATACAGAGTATTTAGGAACTGTAGGGGCGATCCTGCGTGTTCGCCCAGTTTAAGTTTTTTTGTCGGTATGGGCTCTCTTGCTTCGATGAGTCTGTGGTTTTACTTCAAATCAATATTGATCTACGAAATTTAAATGATGAAAATTATCCATCGCTTTATTGTGTTATTGGTTATGGTTTTGGCCGCTCAACCCGTTTATGCTTTTGTGGGGATGACAAACGAAGGGCTCATTTTACTGGGGGCGGTAGCTTTGTTGTTCATACTTGGGATTATCTTTTTATGTTTAATCATCATCTCAACTGTTTTTTTGATACAACGTCGTTCAACGCCGGGTAGACGGAAATATGGAAAGGTGGCCAAAATTCTTTCCTATATTTTGATGTTTCCTTTTCCCCTATTTGTCTTGGTGATGTTAATTGTTGGCGGCTTTACCAATGTACCATTTTGGGAGAGTATTGCAGTGCTATTGATTGCTTGCGCTATAGCGATTGTACCGGGCGGATTATCGGCTTTTCTCGCGCATAAGGTTAAAAATTTACCGGCTGAAGAAAATTCAGAGGGTTAAAAACAGTTTGTCAATTGGATTATTTGCGTTAAGAAGCCAAACCGGCAATAAGATCGTTGAATGGGATTGATTCTTCTGTAAGAAATGAAATTAGGGATTTCAAAGTGGTTTGCCCTTACAATAACAGATTGTCTGTAGGGGCAATCCATTGTGCTTGTTACAGCCTCTTTCCATATATAAATTGCCCACATATTTTGCCATTGAAATTGGCTATTTCGGGTAAATGCCCCCATTGTGTAAACCCGTGTTTTTTCAGTATGTTGATACTGGCATGATTGATATCAATCAATAGGGCATATAAATTTTTGAAACCTAATTTAGGAGCTTCTTGTAAAGAATATTCTATAAGCTGTTTCCCTACCCCCTGTCTTCGGAAACGGTTATGAATATAAAAACTGATTTCTGCAATGGATTTTAGTGCTTTTCTGCCGGGCCGGTGAGGACTTAAACTGCACCAACCGCTTATAACATTTTGATTTTCTGCAACAAATATTGGGTATTTATGAGGACTATGTTGTTTGAACCAGTCTTCCCGATCTGAGACGGTGACATAGTCTAAATCAGCAGTACAAAACGCTTCATCAATGGCTTGATTATATATATCAATGATTGATTTTAAATCAGAATGGGTAGCGATTCTTATATTCATTATAAAATGCTTTCAAACAGGCCGTCAGTCAAGAGGGCAATCGGTAGAATTGTGCTGCATTGCCATTTATTTCCTTTATTTATTTCTGGCTCTGCACCAAGCAAAGAACTGATTATAAACGAATTTTGGGGAGGGCGAACACGTAGGTTCGCCCCTACAAGATTGACGTAGGGGCTGCCCTTGCGTGTTCGCCCTGATTTTAACGACGAACGCAGTGCAAAAAAACGGGGTATTTGTGCCTTTAAATGAGGGGCAATGTTGTTGTCCATTGTTGAGCGTTTGGTTATATACCATTACTCCTGTTTGGCTTTATCTTTCATCACTGACTTATAAAATTTGCCAAACGCCTTATCTTTACGCCGTTTTTTTGAATAGGACATCTCAGAGTAAGCCGATTCTTTATTCATCTTTTCATAGTTCTGATAGCGTTCAGGGGAAATTGTACCGTTTTGTAGCGCAATCAACACTGCACAATCCTTTTCCTGTGTATGAGAACAATTATTATATCGACATTGCTTTGATAGCTCTGCTATTTCATCAAAAGTATCATTAATGCCTGATTCTATCCCAAAGTTGCCAATTTCCCTTATTCCGGGGGTATCTATGAGCATGGCACCATTTTGTAATAGATTTAACTGACGACGAGTAGTCGTATGTCTGCCCTTTCCATCTTTCTCTCTTATTGGCTGGGTATCAAATTGTGCTTTACCCAAGAGATTATTTAACAGGGTAGTTTTCCCAACACCCGATGATCCGAGCAAACAATAAGTTTCTTTAGGCACCAATAATGCTATTATTTGCTGTAAACCAAAATTGCTTTTATTACTAAAAGCAACTATTTGGATGCTTGGCATCAATTTATGAATTCCTGCCTGCTTTTCTTCTACATCGTCTGGCGATAATAGATCACTTTTACTCAGTAATACTATTGGGCGAATATTAGCGGTATTAATCATCACCAAATATCTTTCTAATCGCCTGATATTATAATTGGCATCAAGAGATTGAATAATAAAGGCGGTGTCAATATTGGCCGCAAGTAATTGGAATTTAATCCTTTTGTCCGAGGTTTTTCTTTTTAATATTGTTTTCCTCGGGAGAATTTTATGAATGATAGCTAAAGCGTCGTCATCATAATATTGTGCATAAACCCAATCACCCACTGTGGGATAATCTAACTTCGATTCCGCACTGAATATCAGCTTGCCCGTTAATTTAGCTATAACATCATTCTTTCCATTCCTAATGATATAACTTTTTTTAGTGACACTGATAACTCTCGCTATCTGATAATCACTTACATTTTTAGTGTTCATTCGTTCTTGAAACCAATGACTAAAACCTAATTCTTCTAGCTGCATTAAAACTTTTTCCTTGGTAATGGCGGGTAACAATATTGCCAGCCTCCACAGCGTGGAAACCTAATTGTCGATCTTATAGGAGTTAATATCAGTAAAACTCAAAACTGGCGTGAACATTGACTGTTCATTTTTATAGTTTTGTTCAAAAGTTCAGGTGTCCAGAATTTATCTATTTTTGGCCTTGGGCAACTTGGGCAACTAGACTGCGTTGTTGCATGGCACGATTTATCGCGGCCGCCTTCAGATAAATATTTTGGCCCAAACCTGACAGGTTTTCAAAACCTGTCAGGTTTTTATCGCTCGACATTTTTCTGAAGTCGGCCGCGATAAATCGTACCATGTTTCAAACAGTACAAGTTGCCCAAGTTGCCCCAAAAAACTATAAAATTTTGAACAAACGAACTTTTGTATGTAACAAAACTATCAACTTGAAGAGTCACTGTTCACGCCAGTTTTGAGTTTTACTGGTATTAAAGTCTATAAGTGTCAAGTCTTCGTAAAAACATCATTCGTTGGATGATTGAAGAATGTGATCAATAATGGTTTTGGTATGGCGTAAAATGCTGACGATTTCTATAATGTCTTCTTTCGTCGCATCATAAGCGAGACTTTCAGCATAAGTTGTCTCTTCTAATATCACAAAATACCAATGACGGCCTATCACATAAGCACCATAAATGGGATGATTTGATAAGTTGATTTTTTGGGCTGCCACCATTTCTGCCAGCAATTGCCCTAGCGGATCATTTGAGGTATCAAGTTGTTTTTTATACTCATGAATGAAAAAAAACGGTTCCTTCGGAGTTTGTGTACCAGAGGCGACTAAAAAATCAGCATTCCCCCACAGACGTTTGCCTTTTTCATATTCAACCGATAAGTCTCGTTCCATAAAGGGGCGATACGATGCTTGATAAAATTCAATAAAATCTAACAGGAATGCGATAAAATAGACTTTTAATTCTTCTTCATTCCAATCGTGAACGTGGTTTAACAATTTTTTTGATAATTCTTCTAAGCGTTCCTTTTCTTTGGCGGAAACTGTGGGTATATTGGTCAGCCAATCCTGAAGTACTTTGTTTTTTAGCGCTTTTTTCAGATGAAATTCCGTTTCGACTTCTTCCTTCGTCCAGTGAGAAAATGATTTCATGATCTCTTGTTCTCCCTTGGTGGTAACTTAGAAAAATGGGCTATTAAACCTTATCCGTTTCAAAAACATTATAGCTTTGGCTTGTTGGCGTTTAAAGTTTGAATTGGAGTTCATAAGTACTGAACCATAAATTTTCAGGTATTTAAAAAAAACAGAAAGGGGGCAACCACAAGGGATTGCCCCTACATGACATTGTGTAGGGGCAATCCCTTGTGGTTGCCCTTTGTTGTAAAAT
>QNEL01000249.1 GCA_003645185.1 Candidatus Parabeggiatoa sp. nov. 3 | reverse complement strand
TTTTTTCAAAAAAAAGGAGTAAAAAAACACCGTGGATGCAAGTCATTTTGATGCCCTTCGTCAACATTTAGGTGAACATATCATTGGGCAACATCATCTTATTAATAGTTTGTTGATTGGTTTGTTGAGTGATGGACATATTTTGGTTGAAGGTATGCCAGGTTTGGCAAAAACGAAGGCAATTAAGACTTTAGCGGGGGCTTTGGAAGGGCAATTTCACCGGATTCAATTTACGCCGGATTTATTACCCGCTGATTTAATTGGTACGGATATTTATCAGCATGAGCGGGGGGAGTTTGAATTTCGGCCTGGCCCGTTATTTCATAATGTTTTGTTGGCTGATGAGATCAATCGCGCTCCCCCTAAAGTTCAGTCGGCTTTGTTAGAGGCGATGGCTGAACGTCAAATTACGGTGGGGCAACACACGTATCAATTGCCGGAATTGTTTATGGTGTTGGCGACGCAAAATCCGGTAGAACATGAAGGCACTTATACGTTGCCAGAGGCGCAGTTAGATCGTTTTTTGTTGTATGTGCGGGTGGATTATCCTAGCCGAGAGGAAGAGTTGGGTATTATTGAGTTGACTGAAAAAGAACTAGCTGCGGCTCAATTATCCAAGCCATCCGATTATGATCAAGCTGTTGATTTCAAAGTGACACCGAGCAATGTGCTACCGGTTCATGAGGTGGGCGATTCTTCAAAGCTGGCTTTGCCTGAAACGTCGTTACGCGAAAGCGAACTTCAGTTAGAAGTGAATCAAAAAGCGCCTCTTTTCCAGAAAGGGGTTCAAGAAATGGCCCATCATGTCAGTGAGCGTGATGTACTTAAAGCGCGTGATGCGGTGATGCAAGTCTATTTAGATCCTAAATTAAAAGAATATATTGTCGATATTGTGCAAGCTTCGCGCTATCCAAAGAAGTTTGATCCGGATTTACAACGCTGGCAACGTTTTGGCGCTTCGCCTCGTGCGAGTCTGGCGATGGCGCGCTGTGCCCGTGCATTAGCGTGGTTGCAAGGGGAGCAATATGTTTCTCCAGAACAGATTCAATCGGTTGTTCCTGATATCTTACGCCATCGGATTCTATTATCGTTTGAAGCGGAAGCGGAAGGCATCACAAGTGATGATTTTATTCAGCGTATGCTGCAAGTTGTCGCGATTCCGTAGGGTGGGCTGTGGCCCACAAATCCGTTATATTCAACTGGTGGGTAACATGATTACCCACCAATCCGTTATCTTCGTGGGCTTTGTATTGCCCAGCAATCCGTTCACTTATTTAAATCAATCTATGATTGTCAAACCAACTATTTATCTTGAAACTTCTATTGTCAGTTATCTAACTGCTCGACTCAGCAAAAATCTGGTCACTGCTGCACATCAACAATTAACACAAGAATGGTGGCAAAATCAACGAGATAAATTTGCTTTATTCACTTCACAATTGGTTATCCAAGAAGCGAGTCGAGGCGATCAAAGTGCCGCTCAAAGAAGATTAGAAATACTCAAAGATATTCCATTATTGGAAATGAATTATCCGGCAATTGTATTGGCACGAGAATGGGTAGACAATCAACTCATTCCGAAAAAAGCGACAGAAGATGCACTACATATTGCAATAGCAACACTTAATGGTATGAATTATCTTTTAACTTGGAATTGTAAGCATATCGCTAATGCCACTATGCGTCATAAGAGAGAAGTATTTTGTCGTTTAAAAGGACATGAATCACCAGTCATTTGTACACCTGAAGAACTCATCGAGGAATAAAATAATGTGCGAAGACGAAATTATCGAAGAAATTCATGAAATTAGAAAGACTTACGCGGCCCAATTTCATTTTGATTTAGATGCCATTTATCGTGATTTAAAAGCACAAGAAAAAGCGAGTGGACATCAATTAATCTCATTTCCACCAAAGCCCTACATGGTGCCTATCAAGAATGATCTGAAAGAAACTAAGCCAGCCTAGATAGAATAGGTAGGAATTGTATTTAGCTTCGCTGGCCTTCGGCTCACGCAAAAGTTGCGCGCAACTTTTGCGTGAAATGGTGGGTAACGTGTTTTTGTTGCCCACCAATCCGTTAGCTTCGTATTTGCCCATCAATCCGTTATCTTCGTAGGGTGGGTAACGGGTTTTTGTTGCCCACCATTTGATCTATATAATTAATGGGGCCGGCACAAAAACACGCTACCCACCCTACAGTAGATTAGAAAACTTCTTCGTAGGGTGGGTAACGGGTTTTTGTTGCCCACCATTTGATCTATATAATTAATGGGGCCGGCACAAAAACACGCTACCCACCCTACAGTAGAATATAATGATTATTCAGGTACAGGCGCTTCCGTTTCTAGCGATTCTTCTGAAGGGGTTAAGGTTAATTCTATCAATCCATTGCCAGTTAGCACATCTTTAGTACCAAAACTCTCAGGCGGTGAGCCAACATTTCCGCTTAATGTCTTGTTTTCTAAAGTGAGACGATATTCGTTGTGACTGCCCCAACGGCTACTGGCATGTCTGGTGTTGCCAATGCTTCGTGCGCGTTTTAGGCGTATTAACTGGCGGGCGCCCAAAATAAGGGGGATGGGTGTTATCTCATCAACTTCTTTGCCTTCGTTGGCTTCATTAATGGTTGTCACAATTTCTTGATATCGTTCGACATCTACCCAATCCAATTCGCCATCACCTTTTTCGTCAATGAGATATTGCGTTATGATATCGCCTGTGACTTTGGCATGTAAAAAGCTAGAGGGTTCCGGTTCGTCTTGAGTGGAGTGGATAATTTCGCCTCCAATAAAACCATTTTGTACGCTTTTAAACTGCAACTCAGTTGCGTAAATGTTTTTGGCGGTTTTATACTCACCTTTCCAAGTTGTACCGCGTAAGCGTTGTTGCAGTAAATCAGGTTCAAAGTGATTTTGGAGTTGCGCGTCAAGTATATGAAAAGTGGCATTGTCGGGATTGAAACCTAAAATCAATGTCCAATCCGACTCTATGAGTTCCTCGTTGCGTGTGTCAATCGTTTTGACCCCGCTGATATGCAAAACAGGGGGATCAGTTCTATCGCCTTGACGAATAGAGGGAGATTGGGAACTGATGTAGGTTTTAGAAAAATCAACCTCTGATGCTAATGCCGGTGTGTTTAAGAAGCCAATAAGGCTTATCAGGATTATGACCGATTTCATTTTTGTATCCTCTTATTTATGATTGAGGCTCTAAACAATACGCGCCGCAATCGCTACGGCGCATACATATATAATAATAAGGAGAAAAGGGTTGAAAGTTTAGCGTGTTATGATTCCTTTTCTAACAATACGGCTATCCAACCAGCCACGTAGCCACCACTTTCTTGATCGCCATTTCCAACACCACTACCCACGGGGATCATTTGTATAACTTTCCAATCATTTTCTAAGTAGTCCGTTAAATGTTCTTGCAGTGTCATATCTTCTTCATTATCATCATCTAAACCAATGGTAATGAGTTTTTGCATGTAAGCACTCCTTTTTGCATGATGTTCAACAATGAACAATTATCAATTCCACATTTAGCTTCGCTGAAATACAGTTTTTGCGCGCAAAAACTGGGGCAAAGAAATCAATTATCAATTAATCCCATATCAATTATCAATTCCACGTTATAATATATTACAATAAATTACGTTAAGGAAATCAATCTCTTGATATGCGTAGATTTTTAAGTGATGTCTAAGGTTTACCGATTATCGAACACTCTAAATCTTATGAGATACTATATAAAGCCTTTTAACATTTTTTATCGGCCCAAATCAGCCGTCTAAAGCGTCATCAATGTTCTATTGTTAATTTTTGATGTATCTACAGTTGTCCAATAAAGAATTTTAAAGATTTTAATACTTTTTTTTATTGGGGTTAATTTTAATTCGGGACAAGTCTATTATAGAAAAATTTAGAGTTGATTTATAGCAATTATATCCGCTCACAAAAAACGCTTGACATTTTCTAAAATGTCATTAATAAGGTGATGATTAATGTTGGTAGTATTTGAGCCCCTCCGTTAGGCAAAAGTAAAACCCACTTTGCTAATGATCCCGATATGCTTGAATTTTTCGGCTGGGCAGCCCTGATGTGGAAAGGTTGCTTGAGCCTTCTCGTCAAATAGTCCACTTATAAATATGGTTTTTATTTCTAATAACTGATTTCGACGCTTAAGTGTGATGGTATAAACTTTTGCGTGGAACTGATAACTAATAAAAGGGTACCTAACAATGAGTGTCAACAAAATCCTTGCTGTTGATGATTCAAAAGTTGATCTGATCAATATTCAAAATATTCTTTCTGATGCTGGCTATGATGTGCAGACGGCCTCTTCTGGTCAGGAAGCGATTGAGAAGGCGAGTCAAGAAAAGCCGGATTTGATTTTTATGGATGTCGTGATGCAACACATGGATGGCTATCAAGCCTGTCGAGAGTTGACCCATAATGATGCAACCAAGGATATTCCAATTATCTTTGTGACGAGTAAAGGTCAAAAGGCGGATCGCGTGTGGGCTGAAATGACGGGGGGTAAGGGTTTGGTGCAAAAACCTTATACACCTGACCAGATTATTGAGCAAGTTAATCAATTTAAGTAGTCTAAACTTTTGCGTCGATCTGATTTAATCTCCAAAATCTATGTCGTCATGATTTTTGGCACAAAAATCATTAACATGGGAAGGGAATTGAATCCGTATTGGTGCTTTTGAATCAATGGGGAATTGGGAATTGACGCTGTCTTTCCCTTTTCCCCTTTTTTTTGATCTATTGTTTTTCAAAGGGCAGATTTGTTTGAAAATCGATATTAATTCATAACCTGTTGTAATTTATCAGTATAATCGTCTATTTCTGCTGCGGTACGCATTTCGGTGGCACACACAAGTAGGCACTGATCGAGTTGTAGATAATACGGGGTTAAGTCATATCCGCCTAAGATATGATGTGCCGCTAATTGTTGCAAAACGTCTTTGACTGGTTTTTCTAAGCGTATGACGGTTTCGTGAAAAAAGGGGCCTTTAAACACACGACTGACACCGGAAATCGTTGTGAGCTGATTGACTAATCGGGTGGTGTTGCTATGGCAAGTTGAGGCAACATGCTCTAGCCCTTGCGCGCCCAATAAGGCGGTGTGAATGGTTGCGGCTGTTACCATGAGGCCTTGATTAGTACAAATATTTGAAGTCGCTTTGGAACGACGAATATGTTGTTCACGGGCTTGCAGGGTTAAGGTGTATCCTGTTTTGCCATCCAAATCAACGGTTCGCCCGATAATACGTCCTGGCATTTGCCGTATGTAGGCTTTTTTGCAACACATAAAACCAAAATAGGGGCCGCCACCTGAGAGGGGAATACCTAAAGGTTGGCCTTCACCACAGACGATATCAGCCCCTTTTTGCCCCCACTCACCAGGCGGTGAGAGTACTGCCAGCGTGAGCGGATTCACAACGCCTATTACTAATAGGCCTTGTGCGTGT
Source organism: Candidatus Parabeggiatoa sp. nov. 3 (assembly GCA_003645185.1). Classification (GTDB taxonomy): domain Bacteria; phylum Pseudomonadota; class Gammaproteobacteria; order Beggiatoales; family Beggiatoaceae; genus Parabeggiatoa. The sequence goes on along the minus strand of QNEL01000249.1, from coordinate 5,744 downwards.
GCCCAATCGGTTAATTCATCTACTGCTTCTAAGTTCCCAAAAAAATTGGGTTGCTGAATGACTAATGCCGCATTTTCGCTGTCATTTTCGAGATTGGCGAGATCAACCGTTCCATTTTCAGGGTCATAAGGCACATCAAGCAGTCTAATCCCTTGATTTTTAACGAGAGTTTGCACGACGCGCCGATAAATCGGGTGTACCGTGGTTGGCATTAAAATGCGTTTGGCCTTAGATTTAGTGATACGCACGGCCATCAGCACAGCTTCTGCCAAGGCTGAAGCCCCATCATACAATGAAGCATTTGAGGCATCCATGCCGGTTAAATTCGCCATCAGGGTTTGAAATTCATATAAAAGTTGTAGCGTTCCTTGGCTCGCTTCCGCTTGATAGGGCGTGTAAGCGGAATAAAATTCGCCTCGTGTCGTGATTTCCCAAACGGCCGCGGGAATATGGTGTTCATAAGCACCTGCGCCGACAAAACACACTGCGCTACTATTTTGAGCAGCGCGTTGGCGCATCAATTGCCCTACTTCCATTTCCGTCAGGGCCGGTGGGATTTTTTCTAAGTTGCCACAACGTAAATCGACAGGAATTTCATCAAATAAATCGTCGAGACTACCAATGCCAATCGTAGCCAGCATGGCTTCCATATCATCTTGGGTGTGGGGAATATAAGGCATGAATTAGATTTGAATTAGATTTGAATTGATTTGAATTAATTGGGGTTAATTTTGTGAGACGGTGTGCAAGGTAAACCTTGCACACTGTAGGGGCAATCCCTTGTGGTTGCCCATTATTGGTCTATTTCAATTATAGCCTGTAGAGACAATCCCTTGTGACTGCCCTGCTATTCCTTTTCTGCAAGCATCTCAGCGTATTTTTCGGCCGTCAACAAATTCTCCAAACCGGAGTCTTCAGCCAATCTGACTTTGAATAACCAACCCTCGGAATAAGGGCTGCTATTGATCAATTCCGGTTCATCAATTAAGGCAGCATTATTGTCAATCACCTCTCCTGCTATTGGACTAAAAAGATCAGAAGCCGCTTTGACTGATTCAACCACGCCACAGGCATCGTCTACATTAAGTGAGTCACCTGTCTCCGGCAATTCAACAAAAACTAGATCCCCTAACGCTTCTTGAGCATGATCGGTAATGCCAATTGTAGCGATGCCATCTTCTATACGCACCCATTCATGGGATTGGATATATTTCAAGTCTTCAGGTATTTCGCTCATTATTAATTTTCCTTAAAACGCGGTTAATTGTTAATTGTTAATTGCTTCGGTTCGATTTTGCCACGGAAAAACACGGAAAAACACGGAAAAATTCATTCCGTGCTTTCTGTGTCATTCCGTGGCTTTTAATATTCCCAATTCGCCGATAACCACTGATAAATGATAACTGATAACGGTTCACTGATAACGGTTCACTGATAACAGGCTTTACCCTGTCGCACAAATGGGGGTTTAACGACTTGTGCTGGTAACGATTTATTGCGTATTGTCACCGTGACTTGTGAGTCTGTTCCCGCTGGCACACGGGCAAAAGCAATTGAAACGCCTAATGTCGGTGAAAAAGTACCACTGGTGATCAGCCCTTCCCCCTTGCCAGGGGCAGATACGATTTGATGTGCGCGTAATATGCCTTTCTCCTGCAATATTAAACCCACCATCACTTGATGTGATTTCGATTTCCGTTGAGTTTGCAAAGCAGAACGTCCGATAAAATCTCGATGGCTAGGCTTAAAAGCAACAGTCCAAGCTAAGCCTGATTCCAAAGGCGTATAGTTTTCATCCATATCGGCCCCATACAAATTCATGCCGGCCTCAAGGCGCAAAGTATCTCGCGCACCCAGCCCCACAGGTTCAATTCCCACTGCGAGTAAGCTATCCCAAAAATCCGGTGCTTGTTTCGCAGGTAAAATCATTTCAAAACCGTCTTCACCTGTATAACCTGTACGTCCGACAAAAAAGTCATCATTATTCCAACTGGCATAAAAAGGTGCAAGTGCCATGACATATGCCCGTAAATTTTCAGGTAATAAAGGCCCCACTTTTTCTCGTACCTGTGGCCCTTGTACAGCGAGCATAGCGAGATCATCGCGCTCACGAATATCGACAGCAAACGGTTTAGCCTGTTGTGTGAGCCAAGCCATATCTTTATCCCGCGTTGCCGCATTGACAATCATGCGATAATGGGTATCGTCTTGAAAATAAACAATTAAATCATCAATAACCCCCCCTTGTTCATTCAACATACAACTGTAAAGCGCTTTACCCGATTTTTTTAACTTGCCCACATCATTAGCCAACAAATAGCGCAAGAAATCACGCACACTTTGTCCAGTTAAATCAACAACGGTCATGTGTGAAACATCAAACACACCCGCGTCACGGCGGACTTGATGATGTTCATTGATTTGTGAACCGTAATGCAAAGGCATTTGCCAACCGCCAAAATCAACCATTTTGGCATTGCTCGCTAAATGTTTATTATATAATGGTGTTTTTTTAGCCATAGTCATAATATTTTCAATGAACTTCAGATGTTCAGAACTTTATGCCTTATATAAATTCATACAAAAAACGGAACTCATAATCTATAAGAGTTTGGAGTCAAAACATTAGTTTAGTATAAAATCGGCTAACGTGGTTTTATTTCAGTGATTTATATTAAATATAGGAGTTCAGATAAATATTTTGGCCCAAACCTGACAGGTTTTGAAAACCTGTCAGGTTTATTTAATAAATAATAAATATATATTTTGGCCCAAACCTGACAGGTTTTGAAAACCTGTCAAGTTTTTATAATAATATATATAAATTTTGGCCCAAACCTGACAGGTTTTGAAAACCTGTCAGGTTTTTATTGATAACTGATAACTGATAACTGATAACTGATTATGCACGATTTTCCCCGTGAAAAACTGTGTGAACTTATCAACCATCATGGCACCATTCTGTGTGAAGATGCCGAACGCTGTGAATTTTTCCTACGCAATGCCTGTAATGCTGAATATAAGCGAGAAGTTTTTGTGCTAGTCAACGCGATTAGAGAAGATGTCGCTAAAGAATTGCTCAATCCGCCACAAGGTTTACCGCATGAAGCGGTGTTTGATTATTTAGTACAACGTTTATATGACAATTTGTGGTTAGATAAAACAGCGGCTGAGTGGACAGTGCAAACTTGGGGAATCGCTTTAGGGGTAAAAATGGCAACGCCTATCCCACCTATTCTAAAAGACGATTTGACACAACGGTTAGCTAATCAACCTGAAACGCCCTCTCAATCTCCAAAAGCCAAAGTAAGTCCCTCTTTCAAACCGCTTTCTCTAATCAATCCATTAGACTATATACGATTATTATGGTGGGTTTTAGTCATGCCAAGGCAGTTGCAAGCCTATCGCAAAAGCTTTGGTAAAGGGAATGAAAAGCGCATCGGCAATTGGCTGGTGAGTACATTAACGTGGTGGCCCTTGTTGATACCGACATTGGCATTAGGATTAGAACTATTTCCTCATTCTGCTAAAGCGTGGTTACCAGAGACTTATCTGCTCATCAGCGCCTTGTTCGTCGGATGTTGGTTATTAACGGGATCGTTGAAAATCAATAAAGATGTAGCCGTTGGCGTGGCAGTGAGTGTTGTGGGATTAGTAGCCGTGGGGATATCTGTGAGCCTTGTTGGTATCGTCACTGGCTTTGTAACGGGTGGCCTCGCAATCGGTATAGTCTGCTTCATAGCAGTGAGCGTCGCGGGTTTCATAGCGGTTGTTGTAGCAAGCGATATAGCGGTTGTCGTGACAGGGATCGTCGCTATCGGCGTTGCCGTTGGCGTTGCCATTGGCGTGACAGTTGAAATCGCCGGCTTTGTGGTAGGCTTTGTCGTAGGCAGTGTAGCGGGCTTTGTGGCCGGTTTTATGGTAGATACGGTGGCCGATCTGATTGGAAACACTATAGAAAACACTTTAAACACGGGTAGCCCATCTTGGTTAGCCCGTCTAGCTTTCCTACTGCTCATCGCAGCCCACTTTTCTTTGATTGGATTATACTTTTTTGAATGGTTTTTGTGGTTCAATTTTTTTTAAAAAATATAAAAAAGGAGTTCATTCCCAGAGTTCATTCGTTCTCAAAATTCATTTGTTCAGGCGTTTGATTTTTATTTCGATTGATTATTCCTAATTATATAATATTGCCAAAACGATGGCAGACAAAAAAGGCAACACATTGCCCACTTATTTATCCATCCCCTGATTTTTTAATTTAAATTTAATATTCGAGGTTTAAATTGCTGTGAAAAAATTTGAACCTCGAATTGAGTTTAAAATGCAATAGTCAAGCTAACCACTATTTCATTTTCACCTAGTACAAAAACTTATTCTCTGTGGCACTCTGTGGCACTCCGTGTTCTCTGTGTTGAAAATTTTTTTGACAAACTTTGATAGGCAATCTTATTCGCAATTTGCAATCCCCACCGCTTGAAAAAAATTCCCCCATCCCCACATATACAGCCACGAAAATACACTTATGACACATAAGTCTTTACATCAGTCTAGTACAACGCATGACGGGCCGATAAACGAATAATGCAAATATGATTAATATTTAATGCTATGGATACGATGGTTGAAATCAAAAATTTATGTAAACAATTTGACACCTTGACGGCCGTTGATGATATCTCATTTCAAGTCAATCAAGGCGAAGTCTTAGGCTTTTTGGGGCCTAATGGAGCCGGTAAATCCACTACCATGAAAATGATTACCGGGTTTTTAACGCCTACTGCTGGTACGGTAACAGTAGCCGGGCATGATATTGTGCAAAAACCGCTTAAAGTTAAACAGCGGTTGGGTTATTTGCCAGAAGGGGCAGCGGGCTATCCTGATATGACACCGGCTAATTACCTTGATTTTGTAGCACAAATCAGAGGCCTTCGTGGACAAGATAAACGCCGTCGCATTGAGGATACCGTAATGCGCGTTAATTTAGAAAGCGTCTTGCATCAGTCTATTGATACGCTATCTAAAGGATTTAAGCGTCGCGTCGGTTTAGCACAGGCCATCTTGCATGATCCAGAAGTCTTGATTTTGGACGAGCCCACTGATGGACTTGATCCCAATCAAAAGCATGAAGTGCGTACCCTGATAAAAAATATGGCTAAAGAAAAAGTCATTATTTTGTCTACGCATATTCTTGAAGAAGTTCATGCCGTATGTAGTCGCGCTATTATTATAGCCGATGGGCAAATCGTAGCCGATGGCACCCCCTCAGAATTAGAAGCCAAATCGCAATACCATAATTCAGTCACCATTACGCTACGCGCCAATCAAGATAAAGCAACTTCTGTACGTCAAGCCTTGCTCAATTTGCCCAATATCCATAAATTAGAAACATTAATAGAGGATGACTCCACATTGAGTTATCAACTTTTTCCAAAAAAGCACGGTTCTATTATTGGCGAAATCAGTCAATATGCGCGTAATCAGCAATGGAACGTCACAGAATTGCATGTTGATAAAGGCCGTATGGATGAAGTATTTCGTTCAGTGACAACCAGCGTATAATCATTTTTCCTGCCAGATAATTGTCTGACAACAGGGCCAATTGTACTCACATTTTTCTAATTAAGTACTGAAGCATAAATTTTCGTGTATTTTGAAATGGGGCAACCACAAGGGATTGCCCCTACGCAATGCCATGTAGGGGCAATCCCTTGTGGTTGCCCTTTGCGCTAAAATATCTGTTT
>QNEL01000248.1 GCA_003645185.1 Candidatus Parabeggiatoa sp. nov. 3 | reverse complement strand
TTTTAATAAAACCGGTAACGACAAGGATTGTATATGAAGGGATTGGTTCAAAGTGCGTTTCTGTTTAAATCCTTTTTGATATACAATCCTTGTAGTTAGGGTTTTAGTCGTTATTACTCAATGCTCAAGTTTTTAGTCTTTTAATAAAACCGGTAACGACAAGGATTGTATATGAAGGGATTGCTTCAAAATGCGTTTAAATCCTTTTTTATATACAATCAGTTAGGGTTTTAGTCGTTATTACTCAATGCTCAAGTTTTTAGTCTTTTAATAAAACCGGTAACGACAAGGATTGTATATGAAGGGATTGGTTCAAAGTGCGTTTCTGTTTAAATCCTTTTTTATATACAATCCTTGTAGTTACGGGTTTTAGTAGGTGGGCAAAAATTATTGCCCACCCTTTCCCAATTACCCACCCACTTTTCCCAGCTATTGCCATGATAAAATCAGAACTCCTTTCCCCAGCCGGTACGCTCAAAAACATGCGTTATGCTTTTGCTTATGGTGCCGATGCCGTTTATGCTGGGCAACCGCGTTATAGTTTGCGGGTGCGTCATAATGATTTTAATCAACTCAATCAGTTAGAAATCGGTATTCAAGAAGCCCATGATCAAGGTAAAAAATGCTATGTAGCTTGCAATATTTTGCCCCATAACGCGAAGTTAAAAACGTTTCTCTCCGATATCACGCCCATTATTGAAATGCAGCCAGACGCGCTGATTATGGCCGATCCGGGTTTAATCAGCTTAGTGCAAAAACATTGGCCGGCTATGCCTATTCATTTATCGGTGCAAGCGAATACGATGAACTCGGCAACGGTTAAATTCTGGCAGGATATCGGCTTAAGCCGTATCATTCTCTCGCGTGAATTATCGTTAGATGAAATTGCCGAAATCCGTCAAGCTTGTCCAGATATCGAACTCGAAGTGTTTATTCATGGAGCCTTATGTATAGCTTATTCAGGCCGTTGTTTACTGTCTGGTTATATGAATCACCGCGACGCTAACCAAGGCACTTGCACCAATGCTTGTCGTTGGGATTACAAAGTGCATGAAGCGAAAGAAGATGAATCCGGTGTTTATTTATTGGAAGAAAAAGAGCGCAAAGGTGAATATATGCCTATTTTTGAAGATGAGCAAGGCAGTTATATTATGAATTCTAAAGATTTACGGGCCGTTCAACATGTGAATCGTTTAATGGAGATTGGGATTGATTCGCTTAAAATTGAGGGACGCACCAAGTCTCATTATTACACAGCACGGACAGCACAAGTTTATCGTCAAGCGATTGACAATGCAGCGGCCGGTAAAACGTTTAATAAGACATTAATGTCGGAATTAGATAAACTGGCTAATCGAGGTTACACAGAAGGGTTTTATCGCCGCCATCTGCCTGAAGAATATCAAAATTATGCCCAAGGTAGTTCAAATAACCATCAGCAATTTATTGGAGAAGTTCAAGGTTATGATCCTGAAAGCGAACTTTTAGACATTGAAGTCAAAAATCGTTTTATGATTGGAGACGTTTTAGAATTGATGTTGCCGCAAGGCAATCTGACTTTTACTTTAGACTATCTTGAAAATCAAAAGGGGGAAAGTCTATCAGTTGCCCCCGGATCAGGCTATCGTGTGCGTATTCGCGCCCCAGTAGCCGATCAAGTCGCGTTTGGATTGTTGTGTAAAGTATCCGATTGAGAAAGGCAAATAGCGATATATCGATGGTTAAACTCACATTTTTTCAAATAATACGTTCTGATTTACCAACACCCATTAAGGGACATCATAAGCTAATATATGTCCCGATTACGCCTATTATTCAGGACAGACTATGGATTACTTATGGCAACATCCAAGTAAGCTAGTACTCTGTCAATCTTGTTTTGACGGGTAGAGATAAACCTGACAGGTTTTGAAAACCTGTCAGGTTTTTTTTGTCTCACCCGTCATTATTTATAAGTTTGACAATGTACTAGGGCGAACACGATCGGGCTGCCCCTACAATCATATAAAATGCTGTTTGTAGGGGCATACCTGCGGTGAAGCAACCAGAAGACCAAAGGGGTTTTCAGGCTAAAGTTTCGCTCCGCGAAACTTTAGCCTGAAAATGTGAATAGCCCCAGGTGGAACCTCAATGCCACCTTCGTTAAGGGCAGACACGCAGGTCTGCCCCTACCAAACCCCACGTATTCAGGGGTTGTAGGGGCGAACCTGCGTGTTCGCCCAGGGCAGACACGCAGGTCTGCCCCTACCTTAATGGCATTGAGGTGGAACCTGGGGTTCCTAGCCAAGCCAGCCTCACTAGGCAATGCCACCTTCGCCTTTGAATAAATCCATACAGGTAGGACAGGTATTTTTCTTGCCCACCGTACAACGTTTTTAGGCTTAACTGAATGGCATTGATGGGGGCACCCGCTCCATGCAACTCACGATGACAGCAAAACCTAAAAAAAGCATTCATCATCTAAAAACATTTTCAATCCGTCTTCAATCTGCCATTGAGATTGCCAACCCAGTTCCTCACGAATACAGATCACATCAGCACAAGAATGTCTAATATCTGCTTTCCGGGCAGGGCAATATTGCGGTTCAAAATCGGTTTCAAGTTTTTTTTGAAGTAATTCAAGCACTTGATTAATACGAATACTTTTTCCAGTGCCCACATTAAAGACATAAGCCCCCTCCCGCATCCTAGTCATAGCACACCAATTGGCCTCAACCACATCCTTGACATACACAAAATCCCTCGTTTGTTCACCATCACCATAAATACAAGGCCTTTTTCCATTTAACAACTGTTCAATAAAAATGGAAATCACCCCAGAATAGGCAGAATCAGGACTTTGTCGAGGGCCATACACATTAAAATAGCGCAAAGCAACAGAAGAGAGGCCATAAACTTGATAATAAATACTTGCCAATTGTTCCCCATACAGCTTACCTTGTGCATAAAGACTCATCGGTATACCAGCCCTCGTATCGCACTGGGATAAAACCTGATTGTCTCCATAAACAGCAGACGAACTGGCAAAAATAATGCGCTGAACTTTTTGAAGACGCGCAGCCTCAAAGAGGTTAAAAGTGCCCAAAATATTACTGCGAAAATGGGTTTGAGGTGCTTGGAGAGAGAGAGGAACAGACGCAAGGGCCGCCAAATGAAAAATGACGGTGATATTTTCCAGTGCCAATCGCACAGTTTCAAAATCACCGATATCGCCTTCAATGATTTCAAGGTTATTCAATCCGGTTAAATATTCTCTTTGTCCAGTGGAAAAGTTATCCAACACTGTCACATCATGCCCTCGTTCAAGTAAATATTCAACAAGATGAGAACCAATGAAACCAGCACCACCAGTGACTAATATATTTTGGGGGCCTGTTTTCATATCTTTTATCGGTATACCTAAATCCATCGTGATTTTCGATTTCAAAGCGAAAGCTTTGGCCCATCATTTTATTACCAGCGTATTTTGGCAATGATAGCAGATAATGGGGCCATCACGCATTCATAAATAAAACCCCACATGCCACAACAACCTTCCCGGAACCTGTGACTTTCATACAAATCGTTTTGCCAATAAGGATGCTGGGTTTTATCCCTTTTAAATGTCATATAGAAAAATTCTTTGACAATATTTTTCAGCAATTCTACAAAACGCCAGAGACAATTTATGACAATGCCAAATCGCATCGAACTACGTGGACACAGATGGTATTTAGCACGTCCATGCGCGATATTTGCCCGTATTACCCACCCAATATTCATCTTTTTAGCCGCAACTAAATGATCAACATATAATCTCGGATCATAATAGGCGCGGGGTGAAGGCAGTGCTTTAAAAATTCTCATTTGCAATTCAGTTTCTTCACCATAGCCCAACTGTTGACCCGACATGCCTAACTGGGGATTAAATGCCCCTACTTTTTGTAATATAGATTGTTGAATAAACAGATTTCCACCGTGAATATCCTGATAGGGTTCTAAATAACCGGCGGTATCTGCATAGATCATTGAATGATAGGCATCATAATCATCCTTCCACCAATCCGGTTTGGCACTATTATAAAAAGCATAATAAGGCCCGCCAAACACTATTGGTGCATGTTGTTCGATAATTTCTTTAGCAACAGTCAACCATTGTGTTGGGATTTGACAATCATCATCAAGGTAAGCCAAATATTCCCCCCGTGCTTCGCGCCAACCGCGATTACGTGCATGAGAAAGGCCCTGTTGCGCTTCAAAACAATAGCGTACATTGGGATAACGCTGACAAAATGATTCAGCAACCGCACGAGTTTGATCAGTGGAATGGTTATCAACCACAATCACTTCAAATTCAGAATCAGCAAGCGTTTGTTCACAAACATCCTGTAAAACGTTTTTTAGCAAGTCAGCGCGGTTGTAAGTGCAAATAATAACACTCAAGCCAATCACTATTTGTTGTTTATCTTTTGCCATACTTTATTTATCAGAGTCGTTCCGTAATAACATCCTATATAATAATTTTAAACGCCGGTATAAATGCAAATCAATCCATAGTGCCAAACGGCGACTAGCCGTGTCGTCTTCAAAATCAAATGCAATGTCGTATCCGCTTTCGATATTTGACCAGTGGCCCATTTTTCCAAGGTGCTGAATAACGGAGGGTTTAGTACAAAGTATTGAATATTTAAATACTTGCATTGCTTTAACAACGTCATCATCCCAGCACAGTACCAAATTTGGACGAATAATTTTTTGATAAAGTTGTAAATCGAAAAACATATTCAATCCGCCGATTGACTTTTTTATACGGTAATCATCATATTCTTTTAACACTGGGTGGCTATGAGCATGAAAACCGGTCACAATGAGTGGGCCTCGTTTTGACCTTTGTGTTTTATAGAGAGCCAATAACCGATTCATCCAGTTGTTGGTGACAAGGGCATCTGAATCAAGGTTGCACAAATAGTGACAATGATACTTTTCCGATAATAAATCCCATCCCACTTGCAAACTATGATGGACAGCAAATCCGTTTCGTTCTTGCTTGAAAATCTTAATGACGGGTACATTAGCTATCGAAAAATCTTTAATCAGTGAGAGTGTTTCTTTCCTATCACTGGCATCATCCACAATCACAATAATAACATTATCCAATACACTGTTTTGTAAGGATTTAAAGCATTTTGCAACATAATGAGGACGGTTAAAGGTGGTGATAACTAATCCGATCTCGTATGAGGTTTGAATGGGATAATTGGGATAAATAATTTCAAGCATGATTGATTTCAATTCAATTGAGCGGAATCAAACAAAAAGTTCTTCCTGAGTTCTGCTTGATTTTCGTTCTAAATTTATTTTGCTTCATAGGCAACCGCTATAGAGAAACTTGATGGATTACGACTTTTCTACTTTTCTATTTTTATTTTCATCGAATTCCGTAGTTTTTGAAGAAAAGACAATTGATTATTGATTTTAATCAATTTTCCTTTTTCTTCAATTTTAGAATCTAAAAAATCAAAAAAATTCTCGTTTCTTTTAAAGAACTCCATATCAAAAATGGCCTCAAAAGAGGCACTCTGAAGGCCTTGTATTTTTCCGGTTAACGAACTGTAATAACCAATATGTTGGAATAAAGAACGGGATATTTGAATACACTTTTTTCCATTAACGGCTTTTATAGAAAAATAATGATTTTCAATGAGCCAATCTATTGGCATTTCATCAAACAAACATTTAATAAATGTAGATAACTTGTTGAGTTCTGTATTTTGAAATAATAGCCCTATAAAGCCTATCTCACAAAACTTAACCGCACACCACTGTTCATCTGTTAAAGGTTTTATGTCATTCATCATTTTTGGGTAAAAATGATCGGTACAAATCACATCGTCTTCTAAATGTAAATAATATTGAGACCGAGCAGCACAATAAGCCATTATCAAACTCACATCAAGGCATTGCTTAGAACGCCAATACAACCATTTTGGTAAATCGTCTAAATTTGGCAATAAATTCTTGTTTAAAAAAGTGTAATCATTTTTTGACGTTTTAACAATGTGTATAAGTCCCTGCTCAATTTGTTGGGCAAAAGTATTTTTGACTTCGGTTATGTAGATAGAATCATCTTCTTGTAAATCACAGTCAAAAACCACAATCTGAAATTCATTTTGCTCTTTTTCATCTGTGTGAGTCAAAATCGAATCTAATGTGCTCAATAAGTAATTCTCATTTCTTGTTGAAATAGTACATAAGCCTATCGTCAGTGTTTTCATATTTTTCTTTTTTTACTTAGCTAGGGCGAACACGCAGGTTCGCCCCTACAGGCCATGAATATGCAGGATTTCGTAGGGGCATACCTGTGTGTCTGCCCTTAATTTAGTATAGTGGATGAACAATTTCCAAATTAGGTAATCCCCAACACCTATAACCCATATCCTTTGCCATGATTGCAAGGCCTTCAGTTTCAATAAAATGCTTATAACTATAGGGCGGAAAGATAAGCCCTTCTCGATGAAGGTTGGCCTGTATCAACAACATTGTACCACCCACGGCATCCACCTGAATACGCTCATGGTCACGTAATTCACTTAGATAAAGTCTGCCATAACCCACCGGCGGTTGTAAAATGCCATCGAGTATATAAGGTGACCAATCCCATTTTTCGGCACCCGGTTTCAACTTGAAAGTATTCAGATCAAAAGTCTTGCCATTTTCAGTCACACAATGTGGCACGACAATATCTTTTTGAGCATCCAACAATTGTTCAATCACATCATCAGGCCAACTTGTCACATCGGCATCAATCCATAATACCCATTGTTCAGATTCAAGGGCCTGAGATAACAGATAATTGCGGCTCTTGGCCAAAATAGAACGCCGTTTAAATTGTTGACTCGGTTCCCAGCGTGGCAAATCGGAATGATAATTGAAATCCAATTTGAAAAGTTTAGCCCTAGCAAATTCAGATTGCAACTCTGGCCGTTTTTCCTGAATCCAGGTATAAGTATTATCAACACTATCACTTTCCAGAAAAGCCAGCGATAGGCAATCGTGCGGATAACTCAGATTTTTTAATAGGTTAAAATAGCTTGGCAAAAAACGCTCAGCATCTTTTACCGGCGTTAAAATCAATATTTTAGGAAAATCAGTGCGGCGCTTCTTAGAACCAAAGGATTGATGCTCGGTTTTTCCAGTAGAAGATTGAACTGTAATCCAAGGTGACAGATCACATTCTAATTCTGCTTCTAACTGTTTTACTTTGACATCGTAGTCACTTTGGGTATAGATTTCCGTAGCCGCTTCTAAAAGCCCTTTAAAATGTTGACTGTCACAGGTATTCGCGTTATGGAAGATATAAGTATAAAGTTCTGGACAGTCTAATAATGCAATACGTCCTTGTAAGGCAACCTGTTCTGCTACTGGTGTATCTTCTCCCTTATGTAATATTGGGTAAGGTGCTAACTTATCTTTTGCACAGACAAAAGAATTTTCCCAAAGTCGGTGACATGAAATAGCCAAACGACACTCTTGAACATTCCACAGTTGTTCACGTTGTAGAAAACAAGCCTCCGTTTGGAAACTATGAATCACAGTCATTTGGATAGCCAACCTTTTTGGCACTGAAAGATCATCGTCATCCCAATGAGCAATGTAGGAACCGTTAGCCCGTTTAACGGCTATATTACGTAATTCACCTAGCGGTTTCCTTTCGTTGGGTAGATGTATATAAACGAGACGGCTATCTCGCAATGTTTTTACCCAGTTTGCTAGGCTATCCGTATCATCATTATCAATGATAACCAGTTCCTTATTAGGATAAGTTTGCTTGCAAAAACAATGGATTGAACGTTTTGCCATTTCAAAACGCCCACAAGTTACCATTAAGCACGAAACCAATGGCCTATTAGCCGCTTCTTCAAATATTTTCAGGCTCTGCTTAATGTCTAAGATAACACGAGCAATAGTTTGCCCTTGCACCAACAATGAAAGGCAAACTTGATTGGAAACGGTATGTTTTGTCATTTGGGCAGGGATTTCTGAAGCAATTCGTAAACGTAAAGAACGTTTATAGGCGTTCATTCGAGATTTTATGAGAGCCTTTTTTTGCTTTATAAATTGAGCCAGTTTTTCCTTTTTTTTAGATAAAATTTTAAGCATTTCTATTACGATTTGAAATAATCTTTGAAACAAATTATTGGGTTTAGGCCACCATGTACCATGCCAATGATGAATGGCATACGCTGTTTTGGCAATCCGTTGACGGGTTGCATTATCTTTAAGTATGCCATGCCGACTTTGTTCATCAGTGATAGGGCAAAGCCGTTCAGAAGATTCAATTGTCAGGGCCTCGCGTTGTGAAAAAGAATCATAAGCGCGAGTAAGCATAAATGGCCCCGTTGCATCTAAAGGATCGTTAGCGTTCTGATAAACTTTCAATTCTTGAAAGACTTGTTCCCAGAATGGATGCTTAGGTTGAGAGGCTATCAATGCGTTACAAAGTACTTGCTTAAATGAACGCTGTCGAACCAATTCTTTTTCCAAATGTTCCAGTGGTTCAAGAGCAATAACAACTTCCCTTCCAACAAGTAATGGTTCCAATGGACGCAAACACTCAAAATCTAAATCGACATACAGCCCCCCATAATGGTAAAGCATAAAATAACGGACAGCATCGGCCCGCATAATGTTTTCAGGATAGCCATCATAAACCGGCAAAAACCACGCATAATGTTCACTGATAAATGCGCGATTGTCTACATCTGTCCACAGCCAGTATTCCCAATCCGGGTGATGGGTTAACCAGGTACGTTGCAAGGGAACACAATTTGGCGGTACATGCTTATCCTTCCACGTTTGATGAATAATTTTAGGAATGGGTTGATGAGAGCTCATAAATTTATGATTTTTTAATCATTGATTTTCAATATGCCAAGCCAATCGCGGATACACGGCACCCCAACCACGATCATTGGGATCAAAGGCCCTATCTTTAGAAATGATGTCGAAAGATAAACATTTATGTGTCTCATTATAAGGCTGTATGCGATGGTTAGTGAGTCCAATATCAACATGATAGCGACTGGGCGTTAATAATTGGGCTGGGATTTCGCAAATCGCCCGATAAGTGCCGCGCTGATAGGGTTGTTGATAAGCCAGCCAAGCAAACAAAACATGAACCCCAAATTGATTTTCCAAACGCACCCATTGTGAAAGCGCACGGATGGGTTCCGTGATTTCAAATTCAAATTGGATTGAAAACGGGACATCATAATCAATGACTTGCACCGCTTGGTGATGATGATTCAAAAGGGCGACTTGAGTTATCAATGCCCCTTCATGGTATTTTTGAGTGACAAAGGCTGCAGCTTGATTGGCATATTGGGATAAATACGTTTCAACCACTTCATTGCTGGTACCGGAGGCTATCAACTTACCTTTATCAAGTAAAATAGCCCGCGAACATAATTCCAACATTGTCCCTAAATTATGACTGACAAATAAGACAGTGCGTCCATCTGTTTGAGTGATTTCTTCCAATTTACCTAAGCACTTTTGCTGAAAGGCGACATCGCCTACTGCTAATACTTCATCCACAATCAAAATGTCTGGCTCTAAATGGGCAGCGACGGCAAAGGCTAAACGCACTTGCATCCCACTGGAATAACGTTTCACTGGGGTATCAATGAATTTATCAATTTCTGAAAACGCGACAATTTCATCAAATTTACGATCAACCTCTTGCTTAGACATGCCCAAGACGATCCCATTCATATAAACATTTTCACGCCCGGTTAATTCAGGGTGAAAGCCGGTGCCAACTTCCAGTAAGGAGCCTATACACCCATAAATATCCGCTCGCCCGATGGTTGGCAAGGTAATGCGCGATAAAATTTTGAGCAAGGTACTTTTGCCAGAACCATTGCGCCCAATAATACCCAGAACTTCCCCCTGCATAACGTCAAAAGAAATCTCTTGCAAAGCCCACAGCACTTCTTCATCTGACGGGGGGGTTAGTGTAGTACGCAAATAATCAAAGGGGGATGCCATCAAATTAACCAATCTTTCCCGCAACGTATAATAACGTTTTTGATGGGCACCAATGCGATAGCGTTTACCTAAATTTTCAACTCGAATGCTTAAATTGTTCATTTATTTGAAATACAAAACCTGGGCACTGGGGTCGTTGAGTGGGAATGCTTCAATCTCAAGGGCAACCACAAGGGATTGCCCCTACATACCCTCTATTCTTGTAGGGGCAATCCCTTGTGGTTGCCCTGATATATTGAGATTATTGAAAATCCGAAATATTGACCATTTGAGCTATAACTTATTGATTTGAATCAATCCCATTCAACGAGCCCAGTGCCAAAACCTGACAGGTTTTAAAAACCTGTCAGGTTTAGCCCACTCTCTCAATAGTCACTTTGAAAAACTCTCCCGCAATATTGTTTTCAAAATGAATACGAGGGTAAAGTTGTAATGATTTCAATATACCGCTGCCAATTCCCCGGTAAGGTAGAATATCATTGGCGAAAGACGTTAACACCACATTTCTTGAACGCCTTTGTATGCCTCTTTTGATGTCTTCCACCGATAAACCGTTTGGCAATTTACCCTGACTTTTTATCTCAATTCGGTTATCAAACACAAACTGTTTAATTGAATCATTAATAAAATAATCTCTATGAATTAAGGCATTGACCATCAGTTCTGCTAATACGATTTTAGGAATTTCAGGAATACCAACACTATTAAAATCCCTATCGGCCTGTACATGTCTTAAAGTACTCAGCATAAAGTTCAATGCGTCTTCAAATTGCCGGTTTATTTAAATGACCCGTCAGATTACGACTTGAGCGGTATTCATCCGTAATCAATTCATTTCCCCAAAACCAGACAGCTGAAATATAAAACTCAGGCAAGATGATATCATTGTTTTTGCCAAACAGAAGCGCGCCTCACTGCCATTAAGTTAAGGAAATTTTGTGCCCGATTATTTTCATAACTGATTGAAATATTTATATATTTTTATTTTAAAACGGCTAAAAATCTCTTAACTTAATGGCATTGAAGCGCGCCTGCCAGCGTTAATTTATGGTTTTTGATGAGGCGTAGATTCTCAAGCAAACGATTCAGTTCTAACTCATTGACGGGTTCTTGATAACGGGCCTGATAAAAATCGTTAAACAACTGGGTAAGTACTGAAGCACAAATAAACAGGTATTTTGGGCAACCACAAGGGATTGCCCCTACGGGTACGGTTGTAGGGGCAATCCCTTGTGGTTGCCCCGATTGCTT
>QNEL01000247.1 GCA_003645185.1 Candidatus Parabeggiatoa sp. nov. 3 | reverse complement strand
TCATAAGAGTGATGAAGCGTAAGTAATTGGGTGATGGTGGGCAGCAAAAAGACGCTACCCACCCTACGAGGAATGGTACTTTCATTAAATGTTACCAACAAAACGGTTAGGGATAACTATTTTTGATACCGTAAAATCGCGATTTCTTGTAATAACTCAGATTCTGTCATGCGAGTGCTGTATACAATCTCATCTGGTATAACCACATTCATTTTGATTACCTCTTAAGCCATTTTGACATAATACAAATTTTTCACAGGGCGAACACGTAGGGCGAACACGTAGGTTCGCCCCTACGATGCCTAATTTCCATTACCCTTGTAGGTGAATTTTTTTAATCCGACTCATACCCTTAGAAGGCGCTACTTTCCACCAGTCAACGTCTTTATCTGGAATATGATTTGTCCAACCTTGGCTGATTTCTGTTCGCACTTGTTTTTTGAAATCGGCATCTTCTATCTTTTGCCATTTTTGAGCTAACTGCTTGCTAAACAGGGCCTCACTTTTTGGCGGTAACAGGCTTTGCAGTTCACGAATGGCTGCCTCTAACCATTGATTCGCACCATCAATGCTGTTTTCTAAGGGGGCGAAAACGCTATTTTCAATTGGTTTCGGTTTAGGCTTGCGCGCCTTTCTTGGAAACAAGAAATTATCTCGCTGCAAATAACGCTTATAACCATATTCTGGCAATACCCAACCCCGTTGTTTCGCCTTCACAAACTGATTTTTGCCGTCGTCATCTTCAAGCTTGAGATACTTGAGTTTTTCAGCAGTGGCATCACGGTGTTCAGGATAAGCCATCGCTTTGAGTTGCCTGAGTTGCTCGGAATCGCCCCACTTGCCTTCAACTTGTGCTTGTTTCGCTTGAGCTTGAGTATACTCTTTTTGCATCAATTGCCTGAACAAACTCACGTACTCTTTTTCATCAAAAGCGATGGGGGTGTCTGGGGCTTCAAGGCTACGAATATCGCTATCGGTGATCTTGAACTGCACTTGTCCAAAGCCCAAGGGTTTGCCCATCCCTAAACTATGCCGCAATCTGTCATCATTTCCCCAAGTCACTGTCCAAATTAAGGCCCCTAATTCGGCAGGTAGTAGGTTATGAAAACGGATGCTACTTTTGAATTGAGCGCCCTCTTTTAAGGGAAACAATTTGACTTGTGTTTTTTTGTTTTCTCTTGCGTTTCCTCTAAATCTGGCAGGTGGTTTTGAGAGCCGCATCGCTTCCCATCTTCTCACCGGATAACGTTTCCAACCCCGTATTTCACTATCTGGCTGCATATACGTGCGATATTGCTTGCCTTCACCTAGTTTATAGGGTGCATTGTTATTCACGACTTCTTCAACGTCATCTTGCTTAATGTAAGTACTGAACCATAAATTTTCAGGTATAATAAGTACTGAAGCACAAATAAACAGGTATTTTACAGCAAAGGGGTAGATTTGCGTAGCGTAGCAAATTTTGTTTTTTGTCGGCTTCGCTACGCAAATCTTGTTTTTTGTAAAGACGCGATGCTTCGCGTCTTTTAGTTTATATTTTTGCATCTAAATAGTATTTTATTTGGGGCGATGCAGAGACGCGAAGCATCGCGTCTCTACTGGTTGCTTCTATTAAAATACCTGAAAATTTATGGTTCAGTACTTAAAAAACGTGAATCGGCAAGCTGGGGCGCACCTGTCAAGGTAGCGACTCCAAAACTGACGCGGCTTTTTAAACTTTCTTGCGATTGTTGATCATCAGCATGGGCTTTTCCAAACAGTAAATCGGCTAAATCATACCCCGTTGTCTGACGATGTTTATTATTGGTGTAGTCAATGGTTTCACCAATACTATAGTGATAAGCCAGTCGATACATGTAAGCCAGTCCTATCGATCTGACTTGTAGATAAGGGCGTACACGTCTCTAAAACAAGACGGGCAATGTAAAAAACGGGTTGTTTATAACGCATCGTAGAGACGCGATGCAGAGACGCGATGCAGAGACGCGAAGCATCGCGTCTCTACTGGTACCCGGTAAAATGGAAATATCAATATAGCAGTGTCATGATAATCAGGTGGGCTATAAGCGTAAATACGCTTGCAAGTACCGTCGTACAAGAATGAGTTGTTTCTTTAATGTTATCGCGTCTTGGCTAGGGGATAGACTTTGTAATAATTGTATACCTTGAAAATTGCCGCCCAGTGTTTGATAAATCTGTAATCGCTCTGGCAAGAAATAGTGTAATCCTTGGTTTTCGAGATAGCGTGAAAAGTCGTTGAAGTTGGGGCGATTGAGTAAATAATTATGGTAATCTGTGCTTTGTGGTATTGCCCAGCGGGCAGTGAGTAAAATGCGTAGCTGAGGGGTTTCCCATTGAGAGAGAATGTCTAAAGTGTTTTGAAGAGTGTTATCGGTTCCGCCGCCGTCATCTGGATTTTGAAGCCGTTCCAAATTATCTAACCAAAATACCCATTTTTCTTGGGCAATCGTTTTTAAGTGCGTTTCTAAATCTGCCTCAAATCGGGCAAATTCAGTTTTATCCCTCTCATCTTCAGAGGCAGGAAGCAGATTTAAGGCTTGTTTCAGTGTTGATTGAAAATTTTGTGAGTTGCCAGCTTGATAGGCGAGTATTCGATAGCCTTGTTGCGCCAATGTGATCGCTAATTGCCCCGCGAGGGCTGTTTTACCTAATCCGCCTTTACCTTGAATCAGTAATCGTTGTATCGTGCCACTGTATAAGCCTTCTCCTAAAGTCCGTAATTCGCGACGGCGGCCAATAAACACTTTCGGTAAAGCGATTTTGCAGCCGACTTGCGTCGCTGGATTAGGTTGTGGATTAAAATCCCAATTCACTAAAGCTTGAGTAGGCGCTTGACTCACTAATGTCGGCAAACACCATTGTACCATGCTGGGATCATCGGCCGATTGCGCCTTATGCCACACCTCATTGGTTGCTAATAATTGCGTCATAGCACGACGGCCTTGTTGTACGGCCTCGTCTATTCGCGCTTGTTGTGCCAAGGCTTTGCAAAGTGTTCGCACAAAAACACTGCCGGCTCTATCTATCAACGGTTCACGCATTCCGATAAGATGAGGTATACCCGCTTGCACAAGCGGCATGATTAAATTAGCTTCAGGATTCTCCGGTGAAAAGTGGGCAGATTGACAAGCCGCCATGACGACACATTGCACCAAAGTACCTTTAAAAACATCTGCTAAAGTCTGAGCAGAAATCAATTCCCCTTCCCCCTCTTCGCTTTCAAAAACAAAATAGGCGGTAGCTTCTGAATGGCTAACGGCCTGAAGGCCCGCTTTAACAGCGGCCAAAGGCCGTTTAAATTTATGAAGCGTTTTCAATTTTGAAGGGATATCGCCCTGAAATTTTGCCTTGAACGTTTCTGAATGCGTGAACGCCTGTTCCTCTGCCTTGATAATCCCATGCCCACTGAGTAAAACGAGATGCCAAGGTTGGCGATGTAATAATTCGACAAGAGTGTTAAAACGCCCATCATGGGGCGCGTAAAACTGTACTTTTCCAGCATGAATAAACGGTTGAAGTGCTTCACGCACAGTGTGTTGTTCTATTTCCAGATCAAGACGGGCCGTATTTTTTTCAGGTTGCGCGGTAAACAATAATATATTAAGTGGCCCAGTTGGGGGCCTGGCTAAGGCCTTACCACTAGACACGCGGCGCGATAGCGTATAATCAGGATGTTTACCCAAAAACCCCAATTCAGGATGGTACACACATTCCCATGGTAAACCCAAAACAGCCTTATCATCGCATTCAATGATCAATGGCTGTGGAATCAAAGTTGCGTCTCGTTTTAAAACTTGCCACAATGCCAAGCCAATCGTTTTTAACTCATCAAGCGTCACACAATGGCGATGGTAATGTTGGCTTAACTGGCGAGCAAGATCGTGATAAGCGGTTAAATTGTCGAATGTTGGTTTTAGAATTATCAATTATCAATTATCAATTATTTATTTTGCGTGACGCAACACAGAGTTCACAGAGAACCACAGAGTTTCACAGAGTGATTCAAACCCTGTATTGCTCTATCATGTTCAAAAAAAGAAGTAAATGTGAGTTTTCATAAAGATAGACTGATGACTTATTGCACATTATGAAAAAACGCTCGCATCATACTAAAAAATATGATTTAATTGCCCGATATTTTAGGCATTATCATTCACAACAGATTCACAATTCAGTCACAATTCACCTTTGAAAAGGGGGCTTTTATGAAAAGCTATTGGCTTGTAACCCTTCTTAGCCTGTTAGTTTTAGCAGGTTGTTCGCATCGGCCTATACCTGTCGCGGCTTCTTATCCAGCGACGGCACAAAGAAAAATGCAAGCGGCTCATCATTGGGACGTTTTGGCGAATGATGTCGCTAAACGCATCAAGAAAACGCTGGAACTCACTTTCCCGAATGCCGCCGTGAAACCATCTTTAGTGGTTAAACCTAAAAAAGAGCAAGAGAAGCTCCCTTTTGGTAAAGCCTTCTCGACTCTGTTAAAAACGAAATTGGTACAACAAGGTTCAGTTGTCATGACTCGCGCTGCTCAATACGATAACAAAACCCTGAATGTTGAGTATGATATGCAGGTGGTTCACCATAAAGATCGTCGTCTCACCTATTTGCCACCCGGATTGATGACGGCCTTATCGGCTGGCGTATGGATGGTTGCTCAAGCACAAGATCGTTGGAAATATCCCGGTTTAGCCACGCTTCCTTTTGCTATCGCGGCTGATATCAACTCTGCCGTGAGCTACTATTTACCTGGCGAAACGAATACAGAAGTGATCCTCAGCACCTCGATCACGATGAATCAACAATATATTTTTGGTGATTCTCGGATTTATTACATCAATGATGGTGATTACGATCATTATGAAAACGTGCGAACCGTTCTGTAACAAGTGTATAATACACGTAATACAGGCTTAAAAGGTTTAAACCTTTTATGATAACTCAGAGAATTGTGGGAATAATCCGTAAGGATGAGCTTTCCTTAGACAACCTATAGTCTATGGCCAATACCCTTATTGGAAGGAAATTGTTAGCCTTCTGGTAAAGCAGGGTGTAATGTGTCAATAATAAGATTAGCCTTATTAACGATGCTAGGCAATTGGATATGACAACGAAAAGAAACTATTGATATAATAAAATGTCGTTAAGTGAAACAGAAACAAGCTAAGTAGTAATCTGTATATGACAAGAAAACACATATTATAAGTTTTTAATAATATGATAGGGGTTGGGTTCTTACGAACCATTGTCACGGCATACAAATAGTGTCTAAGTCCAAATATAGCCAATCTCTGGGAACGGGGCAATTATTCTAGTCTTACTCAAGTAGGAATTGAGTTGAGTTTAACAAACTTTAATAAATTAGAATAACAAGATTGTACAAGAAGCTAATGACCAAGTGTAATGCTCGGTATATGCTGACGTGTACATTGTCAACTAAGAACAATAATATTGACTAAATAATTCAGTACCCAAAATGAAAATAGAAAGTTTATTTCCAAAACGGAATAGAAATGAAGTCAAAGATGTAGAATGGCGAGACATCAACTGGATGTTAGTCAGGAAACATACGAGACGTTTAGAAAATAGTATTGCGAAGGCTGTAGAATATCATGACTTTGAACAGGTTAAGAAGTTACGAAGAATCTGGAACTCAAGTAAGTTAGTCAAACTATTAGCTGTTCGGAAAGTTACCCAAGATAATCGGGGGAAAAGAACAGCCAGTGTCGATGGTGTTGTAATTAAAAATGGCAAACAACGCCTAGAATTAGCTAATAAATTGGAGTTAGATGGTAAAGCATCACCACTAAGAAGAATACACATACCTAAACCTAATGGGAAAACCAGGGCCCTCGGAATACCAATAATAGAGGATAGAGTCAAACAAGAGGTATGCAAAGGCAGTATTCAACCAATTTACGAGGCAATGGCAGAACCTAATGTCTATGGTTTTAGACCAGGGCGTAACACACATGATGCCATTGAAGCAATATTTAACAGCATCAAATTGAAACCAAAATATGTGTTAGAAGGGGACTTAACAGCGTTTTTCGACAACATTAAACCAGAAGCAATTTTGGAGAGTGAAGTCATTAAGAGAACGGATAAAGAAACCCAAAAACAGATACAAGCTTGGATAAAGGCTGGGGCAATCGACAAAGGGACATTCAACAAGACGGAAAAAGGAACTCCTCAAGGTTCCGTCATATCCCCACTATTGGCTAATATAGCCTTTATGGGGTTAGAAACAATGTTGAACGAATGGGCAAAAACGTGGCCAGGTAAAAAACGAAATAACGTAGATAGCCTGAACATAATTGTATATGCCGACGATTTTGTTGTTTTGCATAAAGATGAAGAAATAATTAAAGAAGCCAAAGGGAAAATAGCACAGTGGTGCAAGAGAAAAATGGGAGTCGAGCTAAATGAGGCCAAGACGCATATATCTCATACATCCACAGGCTTTGATTTCTTGGGATTCAACATCAGACAATACCCAACAACAACCAACAAGCAAGGTTTCAAAACCCTGATTAAACCCAGTAAAAATAGCATCAAGAAACATATTGACGCTATACACGAGGTACTCAAAAGGAATAAATCCGCACCACAAGAAGCAGTCATAAGTAAGCTCAATCCAATCATCATTGGATGGTCAAACTATTTTAGTCATGTCGTTTCAAAGGACATATATAGTAATGTTGACCGCACTGTGTGGGAAAAAGTATGGAAATGGGCTTGCAGAAGACACAGCAACAAAGGTTTTAAGTGGATTAAAGAGAAATACTTTAAAAAAGTCGGAAACAGAAATTGGGTATTCAAAACTGAAGTTAAAGGGGCTCCGTACACGCTGAAATCGCATAGCGACACTAAGATAGTAAGGCATGTTAAAGTTAAAGGTTCCAAACACATATTTGACGGAGATACAGTTTACTGGGTTAAACGAGGTCAAAAAGACCCCACCATAAGTACGAGTGTTCAAAAACTCTTAAAACTACAAAATGGTAAGTGCAAATGGTGTAACCTTGAGTTCATATGCGATGAGATAATGGAGGTTGACCACATCAAACCAAGGAAGGAAGGCGGTAAGGATGTTTATACAAACCTGCAACTCTTACATGGTCATTGTCATGATACCAAAACCCTTGACGATATAAGGAAAGCTGAAAAAGCAATCCTAAACATATCAGAATGGGATATGGTTAAATAAATACGGTCAAGTAATAATAGTTGGGAAAGAAGCCGTGTGAGGTGAAAGTCTCACGCACGGTTTTGAAGACGAGTCCCTTATGGTGACATAGGGGGTTTAGTTTAATGAAAGCAAAATGTATAGGATGGTTAACCAATGGTGAAAACAACGCGAAATGTTTTGATATTGAGTTGGCTTTGTGTAGTGTTGGCCGGCTGTTCCTTTCTGATTCGCGATGCAAATCTGGTTCGGGCCAGCTATCAAGCCGCTGACTACCTCTTAAAAGGGGCTAGAGATATTATGACGTTACAACCCCGCCGAAACGGTGTTTATCCAAAGCAGCCTATTTTGGTAACCAGCTTTGTCAATATTGATAATTTGCAACAGTCTTCGACTTTTGGGCGCGTGATAGGCGAACAAATAGGATCACGGATAGCCCAAAAGGGGTATAAAGTGATTGAAATGAAGATGCGTACAAGCAGCATTTTCGTACAACGGCAAACAGGTGAATTAGTCTTATCACGAGAATTGCGTGAAATCAGTCTACAACATGATGCTTATGCCGTAGTCGTAGGCACTTATGGCGAAAGTAAAGAATCGGTTTATGTCACGGCTAAAATGATTCGCGCCAAAGACAGCGTCATTTTAAGTTCTTATGATTACTGGCTACCTGTCGGCCCCGATACCAAACAAATGTTGCGTAAAAGACGGTAAAAATTACCAATCTCTCATAAGCTTTAATGTAGGGTGGGTAACGTGTTTTTGTTGCCCACCACTCTATAAATTTGATTAAAATCAAATACTTAAAGACTTGTGTCTAACGATGAGGGTTGCACCTGGGGCTAAGTACTGAAGCACAAATAAACCGGTATTTTACAACAAAGGGCTTACGCTACGGATTGCCCCTACACAATGTCATGTAGGGGCAATCCCTTGTGGTTGCCCCCTTTCTGTTTTTTTTAAATACCTGAAAATTTATGGTTCAGTAATTATGATCTCGCGTAGCTTCGAGCCGAAGTTGATCTCGCTACGCTCGGAACGAAGTATCACATTCAACCCCGCCACCGCCCGATGCGTTTTAAATAATTAATTTTTATGATTGATTTGTACTTCATTCAATCGGGAAACGCTATATCACACCAATCCAAATCAAAAGGATAACGAGATGACCGCTTCACACGAACCCTTTGATGAAACCACTAAAGTTTTCTATCGTCGTTTTTTTGAAGACAAGGGACTGCTTGTCGAAACTGAACGAGAAGTGTTTTTTCGTGCCAGAAAAATTGATCTGGTAGTCACTTGTAGTGAGTCAGATCAAAATAGGTTACACAATACCCTTTTTTCACACTTTCGCGGGCTCAATGCCCTAGAATTAAAAGGGCCAAAAGATCCCTTGACGGTAAAAGACTACAACCGTATTATGATGCGAGCTTGGGGACTTGGAGGCCTTGAAGAGAAAACGAACAAGGAAGAAGAAACTGATGAAGAAACAGAAGAAGAGTTAGATGAAGAGTTAGAAGAAGATGAGGAAACCACTTCTGACGATGATATCAAGCGACTGCCAAGCCATAGAACAGTGACAATTGTCTGTGTCACTAAACCCAACAAAATTCTCAACACGCTTAAAGAAGAATTTAAATTTTCGCAAATAGAGCCTGGTATATACCACTGTGATGCCGGTCTCAACATAAGGATTATCTGCCCATCGGAACTGCTGTTAGTTGCCAAAAATTACCCCTTGTTACCGCTCGCACGGGGTAAAAAATTGGCCCAATTTCTTTCCATTTGTGTGCGTGATGATTTGGTAGAGTATCTCCATCTGATAAAAGACATTGGACTACTCACCGATCCTAATCTGATTTGGCAAAAACTACTGGAGATTGAAGACATGAAACCCGAAATCAAAGAAGAAACGTGGTCATATATTGACCGATTTTTCCAAGAAACACCGTATGCAATGACAAAACTGCCTAGCCTCCAAAAATCGTTTCAAGAAGCGCTCCAAAAAGCGGCACAAGAAGCCGCCCAAAAAGCGGTTCAAGAAGCAGCCAAAAAGGCACAAGAATCTGCCCAAAAAACGGTTCAAGAAGCACTCAAAAAAGCGGCCAAAAAAGCGGCCAAAAAAGCAGCCCAAGAAGTGGCCCAAGAAGCGTCGGCAGAAAAGAAACGTGTGCTGATTCGTCTGTTACATCGCAAGTTCACCTCTGTTCCCAAAAGAGTCGTGCAGAAAATTGAAGCCACTGACGATCGTGAACAATTGGATAACTGGCTAGATCAAATTATTGTGGCTGATTCGTTGGCCCAAATAGAACGCCTTGCCACTGGCAAAAGCGATAATACGTGAATTAAATCTATGTTTATATTAATGTAGGGTGGGTAAGTTCGTTTCGACGCCCAGCGTCGAAACGAACTTGCCCACCATCTATTCTTGATTTCGTCTCATCTTATTTAAGAGAAACTCACATAATTTTGGATTTGGACATCGTTTTTCCAGTCATCAGGCATCCCCTCTTCCCCCTGAATCAATGACATAATACCCCCAACAATGGCACAAGTCGTATCACGATCCCCCAAAGCTGAAACGGTATGCCATAACGCTTCAACATAACTATCCAAATGACGGGCAACACACCAGAGGGTAAACGCAACCGTATCCGATGCCAAGAGTTGACTACCATTACCTAAAGCACTCACCGCCGTTTCTATAGAATAATTCAGTGGTAATGAAAGCGCTGCCCTGAGTTTGGAACGAGTCTCACTGTCAGGTGTGTGTGAGAAAACAAACTCTAATAACTCATACCCCGAATCAGCCTGTAAATCATCTCGTGTGCGACAAGCCCAAGCGGCCGCTAAAGCAACCGCTATCGCGCCAGCTTGCCCTTCTGGATGAGCATGAGTCACTTCTGCTGATAAAGTCGCTTGCTCAATCACCTTTTCACGCAAAAGTTTTTCGCGATAAAAACTTTTGCGTGAAATCGATATCATCGAAAAAATAAGCCCCCAACGGCGCAACGCGCATCGCTCCCCCATTCCCCATTGAACCCATGCCATCAAAAACCTGTTGAGAGACAGTTCGCCAGTGCATCCCTTCACTTATGTTTCTTAAAATATAGTGAGCCATGCCACCATAACCCCGATTAGGTTCCTCAATGTAATGACGAGCAAATGTTTGAGCTAACGCATCTTGATTGATTTCTTCATACTGGCTTAATACCTCAACAATGCCTATAGACATCATCGTATCATCTGTAAAATCCCACGGTTTCATGGGTAAGGTTCGATGTTCAATGAGTCTATTGGCATACCAAGCCGGTGCAAAAAAACCTTGTCCAAAGGCATCGCCTACTGATAAACCTAATAAAGACAATTGGGCCAGCGCAAGGCGTGTTTTTGATTCGGTATTCATTCATTTATCCTGCCAAAATTTAGGATACCACAGGCAACATGATTCCAGTTAATAAAATCATATCATTAACATTAAAAATAATTAACCTTGTTATTATATCATACCAGTTTTCTGCTTCATTACCTGCTCAATCACCGCTTCAATCTCTCTAAAAGATAATTTACCACAAATCGCATCCGCTCCCGCTTTTTGCAAAGCCAAATTACCGCGATCATGCGAGGAAACAGCGACGATTTTGACAGGCCAATTCTGCGCTCTGATTTTTTTGACTAATTCATCCCCTTTGCCATCATCCAGATCAAAATCAACCAAAATGACATCATAGTCCTCTTGAGAAATAAGCGCCCAAGCTTTTGATAGTGTTGACACAATTGTCACGGTATGCTGATTAAGCAATGTCTCAGTAACGATTTTTGCAAAGACGACGTGATTTTCTACAAACAAAATGTTCATGTCGCTGTTTTCGTGTTCATGCCTAATTGCTATCACTCAATGATCACGTTTTTAATCCTGAAAACCATAACGACAAGGATTGTATATAATAAAGGATTAGATCGTGGTGCTACATGCTTTAAATCCATTGTTATATCAAATCCATGTCGTTAGGGGTTTAAATCCGCATCGAATATACAATCCTTGTAGTTAGCGGTTTATCCTTTATTATATACAATC
Source organism: Candidatus Parabeggiatoa sp. nov. 3 (assembly GCA_003645185.1). Classification (GTDB taxonomy): domain Bacteria; phylum Pseudomonadota; class Gammaproteobacteria; order Beggiatoales; family Beggiatoaceae; genus Parabeggiatoa. Next base: position 58 of record QNEL01000247.1, on the reverse strand, counting down.
CTTGTAGTTATGGTTTAAATCCGCATCGAATATACAATCCTTGTAGTTAGCGGTTTAT
>QNEL01000246.1 GCA_003645185.1 Candidatus Parabeggiatoa sp. nov. 3 | reverse complement strand
GCGCACTTCCGCATAACCATAATGGGCCGATAAATTCACCATGATGGGTGTACTCACCCATTGCGAGGCGAACGGTACGGGATAAACGGTTAAATCAATCAAGAGTTCAGCTAAACTACGCCCCAAAATATGTTGCAATGATTCTTGAACAATCGGCAACAGCGGCACTGTGACAAGTGCCGTTCCATTACGTCGATAAACTATCACATAAGCTTCCATTTAATTGCACCTTTTTATATCCAGTGAGGGCGGTAATGACGTTTCTTGATCTATCCGATCAAGCACCCATTCCCGAAGAGATTGGCCACCCCGCGCCTCTATCGCTATCTGCCCCGCTTCACTTGTTGCCCAACGCTGGGCCTCTGTGTTGTAGCCTTCCCGGACTTCATAATTTTGATAACAGGCCGTATCCACCAATAATTGACAGATTTTTTTAAAGTCCATGCCGGGCCGATATCGTTCTCCCAAAACGCCAAGACAAACTTCACCCGTTTCCGCAGCCACATTGGGATGAAAAAGCGGCGTTTGCCAAAACACTTCTGGGGCTTTCATCGGAAAATCAGGCGGTAATCTAATAAAAACTTCATGGTTATCAATGGGATAAGGCTCACCGCCTAAAATTTCAGGTGGGCCCCAACCGGCCGCTTTGAATTTAAAAAGATATTCAGTGGGCGTATGCTTCGCATTAGCCTCCACCTGAAAACCGGGATGATTTTGTTTATAAGTCACTATTTGGGCCCGTATTCGGGCCAAGGCTTCATCACGGATCATTGGACTGATACTGCCTAATGTACTTTGCGGAGAAATTTGCAGCGTCTCACCCTCACGAATCTGAGCCTCGCCAATGGTTGAATGCGGATCAAGTCGTTCATCCGTGCGATCCGGATTAATGCGATCAATCACGGCCGGAATGCCTAAGCCATCTTTATCCTGTGGCCAGGTTTTATTGTCATTATAAGTCATTATCGTGGCCTTCATGATATCACTGAGAGGTGTTGAAAGCGGCACATTGTTCACTTCAAAACGGGCTTGATCTGGCCCTTCAACAAAAATGCGGCCAATCACTTCAGTAACTTGCATGGTTTCACCATCACGCACCCGGTTAGCATGAAGCGAGGCATTCAGATCAAGTTGACGCACCGTACCTTCCCCACGTATTTGAACCGTCGGCGGCGGTGACTTGGGATCATCCTGTTTTTTTTGCATTTTGCCATTTTTTTCAAAGGCTTGTTGGACAATATCCCCCGTTCGAGTCGAAGCCGGCACATCACGAAATTCATGCGATTCTTGATTATGCCCCATCACTGTTAAAGACTGAAACAGATAATCACGATAGTTTTCAGTCGCGATAGTGGTTTGTATTTGTGAATTATTCGCCCGCATGAATTTTGTTAATTTAGTAGCTTGTTCGGTAGTGGCTTGATCCAGTTCTAAAAGCACCGCATCATTTCTGACAAATTCCAGCGAAATATTGCCCGGAATATCATCAATTGAAGCCAATTGTTGCGCCAATGAAAGCAACTCCAATGGATCATCATGACCAGTAACAGCGATAACCACAACAGGCGTATTGCGCTTTTCTGGCACAGACTCTGGCCGACGTTGCTGACCAAAAATGGGATTATACGGATAAATATCAGCAGCACTGGATAAGAGTTTTTCCGGCCCGCCAGAAACCAATCCAGGCTTTTCACAAACACCTTGCCAAAATGCGGTTGGCGTACTGCTGTCAAATGGGGGCACTTTATCTATTGGCACTTGCGCTTTCGCTAATAAAGCCCTCGCTTCCCTTTCGTTATGGAAAATTTGAGCGATTTCTTGAATCCCCGGTTGAACAAAGGCATCTTGCTTGTTTCTCATATTATCCCTCGTATCATAAGTTGGCACCGTGGTAGTGGGCTGTTCATCGACATCAGGCGATTTATCGCTTGCCGCTAAGCGTTCATCCCATAATTGAGCCGTGTTCTGGTTAATCTTGTTCAATTCGGGCCATCGCTGAAAGAGAAAATCAAAATTCGCTGCTAAGCCGGCATTTCGCAATTTATCTTCGTTATAAACGTCGGTAGCGATACCAATAATGCGCCCCGTATCATAATGGTAGATTGGGCTTCCACTTTGTCCAGGCCCTTGAATGACATTAGTCGTCACCACTTTCAAACTATCTACCAATGAAATTTCCCCAGAAAAACAATTTTTCTGATTTTGATACATTTCAGAATAACAAGCTGAAACGACCGCGTCTCCTTTGACGGTTTTGGGCACATGTTCTAATAACGGAATATTGTGATTGATGTCACGCTTGATCTTGATCACCGCAATATCCAAATCAGGGATAGATTTCTCTTCATCCAATTGCCCCGGGAAAAGCTCACCATCAGCGCATTCAATCAAAATATTCAAGCTCTTAATGATCTGCACCTCTTGAATACAATGCCATGCCGTGACAAGATAACCATCGGGCGTAATAAAAAAGCCAGTGCCACGAAAACCGGCATCTTTGTCAAAGCCGGTAGAAACCGCGACTCTAACAAGAAGTTGTTCAAGCTCCGTTTGAATCAGTTTTTTTACTTGATTCTTCATTTTGTTGATGTCTCCTATTAATCTCTGCAAAATAAATTTTGCTTTGGAGTGCAAAATTTATTTTGCTTTGGAGTGCAAAATTTATTTTGCCTTGGAGTGCAAAATTTATTTTGCCTTGGAGTGCAAAATTCATTTTGCCTTGGAATGCATGTTATTTTGCACTCCAATTTCGCTTCTGCAAAATAAATTTTGCACTCCAAAGGGCCGCAAAATAAATTTTGCACTCCAAAGGGCCGCAAAATAAAATTTCGCTTCTGCAAATAAATTTTGCACTCCAAAGGGCCGCAAAATAAAATTTCGCTTCTGCAAAATAAATTTTGCACTCCAATAAACTCTCGCAAAATAAATTTTGCACTCCAATAAACTCTTGCAAAATAAATTTTGCACTCCAATAAACTCTTGCAAAATAAATTTTGCACTCCAATAAACTCTCGCAAAATAAATTTGGAACGAAAATTTGCTCGGAGTGCAAACTTTAGTTTGCTGTTAGCCTTCTGCAGTCAATTGAGCTATAATTTTTAACTATTATAATTGCTGGCCTGTGTAAAATAAATTTTGAACGAAAATATTTCTATAGGAGGCCTTATGATTGGTAAACGATTGAAATTGGCTCGTTTGAGTTTAGGCCTATCGCTTGATGAACTTGAAAACCGTATCGATCAATTAGTTTCGGCACAAATATTGGCGCAATATGAACGCGATGAATTGATGCCAAATTCTCAAATTTTTATGGCACTTGCTGATGCTTTGGGGGTCACGGAAAATTTCTTGGTGAGCCAAAGTGATATTCAATTAAAAGGGGTGGTGTTTCATAAACACAATACCCTCACAAAAAAAGTTGAAATATTAATTGAAAGCCTTGTGCTGGATTTTATAGAACGTTACTTAGAAATAGAAGAAGCCCTTAATATTGCAAGTCAGTATTGGGAAATGCCGCGTTATTGTCCGTTTCCAATACGTGAATTATTTAATGCGGATTTAACGGCCTACACTATGCGCGATTATTGGCAAGTCGGTATGAATGCCATCCCCCATCTTGCCGAATTTTTTGAAGAACGGGGGATTAAAGTCTTATCTTTATCCTTGCCCGATGGCGTGTCTGGGCTCACTTGTTGGGTAAACCGGCAAAATAAAAAGCCCGTGCCAGTGATTGTGATCAATGAAACTCATTCTGGTGAATGGCAACGATTGACGCTTTCTCATGAATTAGGTCATCTTGTGCAAAAAGTAGAAAATAATGTTGATGATGAAGAAGCGGCTAACCGTTTTGCGGGTGCTTTTTTGATGCCGGTTGAAATGTTATGGGAAACCATCGGTACCCACCGTCGCATCCTAACAATGGGTGAACTATTTGAATTAAAAGCTTTATTTGGGGTCAGTATTCAAATGATCACAAGTCGTTGTCAGGCACTTGGCATTATCAATGATGTGACATATCAACAATTGTTTGAACAATTCAAACAACGGGGTTGGCTAACACAAAGCTATCACGAACCACAACCTTGTCTACCTGAAAAATCAGATAGATTCAAACGACTTTGTTTTTGGGCCTTGGCTGAAGAGATTATTTCGGAACCCAAGGCGGCAGAATTGTTAGGCATTTCAATACGCCAACTCAATCAAGAAGTGGCTGGCATCCAAGTTTAAGGCAAGGGGCACAATTGGAGTGCATGTTATTTTGCGATTTCTTGGAGTGCAAAATTTATTTTGCGATTTCTTGGAGTGCAAAATTTATTTTGCGATTCTTGGAGTGCATGTTATTTTGCGATTTATGGAATGCATGTTATTTTGCGATTTATGGAATGCATGTTATTTTGCGACGGCCAAGATTGATAATGATCCTTTTTTTGGGAATGCGCCCAAGGCAAGACAGAGCAATATGGAAACCTTAATTTCTGATACGTCGGTACTCATTGATTTAGAACGGGGTCATTTTTTAGAAGCGACTTTCCGTCTTTCTTTTGAATTTAGGGTGCCTGATTTACTTTATAAGCGAGAATTGAAAGACTATAACGGTTCTGAATTATTGGCCCTTGGATTAAAAATAGCCTCTCTTGATTCAGATGGTATGATTTTAGCGTTGCATTATAAAGCACAAGAACCTCATTTATCACTCCCTGATAGCTTTGCGTTAGCACTGGCAAAAAAGGAAAACGCGATTTTACTGGCAGGTGATGGTAAATTACGTGATATGGCTAAAAAGGAAAATGTGCAATATCATGGTTTATTATGGGTATTAGATAGATTAGAAGAGCAAGCCATTGTTTCAATGGAACAGTTATACCAAGGATTAAAAATGATTGCTGATCATCCACGTTGCAGACTTCCAAAAAAAGAAATCAACATTCGTTTAAATCGCTTTACCACAAAATAATATCTTTATGATTCAATCACTTAACTCAATCCATTCAATGCCTTTGATTGTTCTTATTGCTAAGATTTCACGCGGGGCGATGCCTAAGTCGGTCAATTTGAGCTGGCCTGGGGCTTCCGATAATTCCAGTGTGGTGCGAAGTCGTAATGTCGTTTCACAGGTGGGGCAGCGGGCTGCCTTTGGGATTCCCCAGCGCACTGTTTGAAATCCACAAGTTCTGCATTCTATCCGTTGTTGTATGGGGGCCCAGGATAAGACGACGCTTTCTGTTTCTATTTCTGCCAGCAATGCCGCTACTGTTGATTGATCGCTGTTCGCGACTTTTTTTATCGTTTCAATTGGCTGATGTAATAGACAGTCTGGATTGTGTTGTTGCTGGACTATGCGTGAGGTGCCCCTTGAGCCGTCAATACGCAGACTCCCTTCGGGTGTCGATAAATCCATTAAAAAGCGAATAGCCACTAAACTCATCCACCCTCCAATCACGACTGAAGATGAGGCTGTTGAGCCTACTGGGTTTGATAATGATTCTTCTACGCAACTCCAAGGTACGTCGCTGATGGATCGTTCTTCTGAGTTCAAACTACAGCCATAGCATGGCCCATTGGCTACCAAATAGGGCCGTACTTCGCCTCCCCAAGGATGGGTGCCGCCATCAATATAAGGGGCGCCGACTAAATTGCACCGGCCGGCTAATTGTAAACGGGCTGCTCGACTATCTAAACATCCTAGCACAATATCGGCTGATCGCAATTCGGCTAAACCGATGCCAGAAATCAAGGGCTTAGGACGAGTTTGCACTTGAAGCTGGGGCCCAAAGGCTTTCAAACTTTGGGCTGCGACGGTGACTTTTAATTGACCCACATCGGCCTCACGGAACAAAACACACCGACTTAAATTCGATAAGGCGACAGTATCATGATCACATAAGATCAAGTGACCGATACCAGACAGGGCTAAAATCCGCGCTACTTCATTACCTAATGCCCCTATACCAACAATCACGGCCGTTGCTGCCTGAAGCCGTTCCTGTTCCCAACCCGCAATCAAGGTTTGTCTCGCAAAACGTTCATTCACACTCATCCGGTTTTCCCCGTTTATACTTTTATGTAGGGTGGGTAACGTGTTTTTGTTGCCCACCAATAAAATCAATGTAGGGTGGGTAACGTGTTTATGTTGCCCACCATTTAAATCAATAGGTGTTATTTCAAAAAAAATCGCGATCGCGCTTCGAGCGATAAAACCAAAAACCAACCCCAAAATCAGGCTGTTAAAAGAGTAAAAGAAAAAAGAAAAGAGAGTAAAGGGCTATAATTCAATAGGTTACAGTGCTAAAGTCTAGGCAGACACGGAAGCCGATGACCCAGCTATGCTTGCCCGACGAGAACCTGTCACGGTTGGCAGCACGACAGTAGAACGGGTCGAAGATGAAGGGGCCGCCACGAAGCAGACGTAGACTTTTATCACCTATTTTAGAAAACAGGTGTTCTAGCCGCCATTTTTCATATTTTTCCTCTAGCCAAGCACTACCGTCCGAGGGTGCACCATTATAATTCTCATGCCATAAGTCCGCACACCATTCCAAAACATTGCCGTGCATATCGTACAAACCAAACACATTGGGTGGAAAACGATCCACCTCCGTTGTCTGATCACGATAAACGCCTTTTGGCCCATTGGCATAAGTAAAATTACCATCATAATTCACCAAATCAGTCGTTATCGTTTCACCAAAATAAAACGGCGTTGTTGTCCCGGCCCGACACGCATATTCCCATTCAGCTTCACTTGGTAAACGATAGGCTTTCCCCGTTAGTGCAGATAGTTTGTGACAAAACCTCACAGAATCCTCCCACGACACCTTTTCTACCGGGCGATTGTCTCCTTGAAAATGAGACGGATTATCAAACATCATAGCGAACCATTGCGCTTGGGTGATTGGATATTTGCCCATATAAAACGGTTTTATCGTCACTTGATGTTGGGGGCTTTCACTGCCTTCAAACAAAAACTCTCTACCTTCCTCATCTTCAGGTGAACCCATCATAAACGTTCCGCCCTTCATAAAAACCATTTCTAATGTCACCTCATCGTTGAGTTGTTCTATTCGTTGCTTGGCTTGTAAGCGGCGGCGCTGGATAATTTCTCCACGTTGGTTGACTGTTACCGTTTCAAATTCAAAGGGGATATCGGGTTCAACGGAGGGTGTTGTGGGAACACCGGTTGCATCGCCTAAAGTGGATAAGGCCCAGGCTTCCCAACGGATTTCGGATTCGGGTGTGCCGGTGGTGTAGGCTATGGCATAAGTTGTGGCGACTAAATCAAAGCGGCCTAGGCGTTGCGCCACTAAAACGGCCCATTCTTCAATTCGTTGTCGATGAATAAAGGGCAATTGCGGAAACTGCTTAATCACTTTTGAAATCGTCAAGCCCGCTTGTGATTTTGAACCGATTTCAGCTTCACAACGTGCTAGGATTAAATCACGGCTTAATTCATCGGCTAACCCATTTACCGGAGTTTGTTTAACCCGATATCGGGCTTGATAAAATAGATGGGCTTCTTGGGCGTACATCCACGCCGCTTGCCACGGTTCGTTGTTTTGTTCATACAAAACGGCGGCTTGATCGTATTCGCCAAGGGCCTTTAAACAACGGCACATATCTTCAATCTGGCCCGCTTTTTCATAACAGGCTATGGCTTTGTGTAGTAATTCGTCGCGTGTGTTCATGATGATAATTGGTTAGAGGTTGCTTAAAATGATAAAAAACCTGACAGATTAGAATAGTTTCTAATACGATTAGAAAAAAATTGAGGTATAATATAAAAAAATAAATCCATTTCAAATTTTAAAAACAATAGAACGCTGATTGCGCTGATTGTCATGATTGACGCTGATTTAAAAACAATAGAACGCTGATTGCACTGATTGTCATGATTGACGCTGATTAAAAACGATTACACAAAATTCACTTATTACTTATCAATCACTTTTTATGAAATCAGTCACTCAAAAAATTGATGCGAATCATACTCAACTCGAAAATCTCGTTAAAATCGGGAGAGGAATGCAAAGCGGTGCTAATGATATTTTTGTCTTCAGAGATAAACCGCTACAATTTCCAAATGCCTTTTTTAAAAAACGAATCAATGGCAATAATATAGATAAATATACTATCACCCTGCCTACTGAGTATATTCTTTATCTTGAACAGATTAATGAATTTGAACAGTTATCAACTTCGATTCAACATTATTTATTAAAACACAAAACGCAATTAGCCAACCGCCCCGCTAAAATGAGAAAACCATCATTAAAGTGGTGGAATTATAGCTCTCCAACGCACAAAAACGATTATCATTTGGATAAACTGTGGTGTTCATCTAAATCGGCTCAAAATGGTTTTGCTTATGATGATAACGAAGAATATATCGGGCTAACTGACACCTTGGTGATTTTTGATAGCAACAAAGAGAATTCCTTAAAATATCTCTTAGCCTTGCTCAATTCGTCTTTACTCCTGTTTCGACATAAAGTCATTGAACCGGCAAAGGGAAGTGGAAAAAGCATTGCTCAACTCCCGATTGTGACGACGGATAAAATCACACAACAACGCTTTATCACATTTGTTGACTATATTATATACCTCAAACAACAGCCATTTTATCGTAGCCAAAACTTGGAGTTGAGAGAGGTACAAGATCGTTTAATGGTTAGTTTTTTTGAACAAATTATTGATGGTATGGTTTACGAACTTTATTTTCCAGAAGCGTTGCACCAAGGCGAAAAATACTTTCTTAATGTGCTTGCTCAGGAAAACTTGCCACCCTTATGTAAAATGAGTGGGGACAAAATGACGACTCTCAGACGGATTTTTCAGCGTCTGTTTGACAAAGAACACCCCATTCGCCATAACCTTTTCTTTTTGGATAGTCTGCCCATCATCAGAATGATTGAGGGAAAACCTTATTATGCGGATTTTGAGTGTTGAGATAAAAAACTTTAAAGGCTTTTATGGCACTTACAATATTGAACTACACCAGCATAATTTGCTGGTGTATGGTGACAACGGTAGTGGTAAAACCTCGTTATTTATGGCTTTAAAACTCTTTTTAGAAGCCGGTGTCAAAGGCCATGCTTTTGAAAAACATCAGAATATTTTTATTCCCAATGACGAGGGATATGTGAAATGGCACATTAAACCTGATCCGTCTTCCTGTCCCGTGATTTATGAATGGTCAAAAAAGGTTAATGAAACCAATGCTCTCTCTATCATGGAGGCTAACAAGGCAAAAGGTTTTTTTGATTATAAAGGATTGCTGGAAACCTACTTTTTACATCGTACCAGCCCCACGGTTAACCTCTTCAATTTATTGGTCAACACGCTATTAGCGAATAGTATCAATGACTTCACTAATCGAAATTTTGTCGATGACTGGATTGCGGTTCGACGCGCTGCGTCAAGTCGAAAAACCAAGGCACAAATTCAAGCCTCGGATGAACTGATTAAAAAATTCAATGATGGTTTTACCAATAAATTAAGTACTGAAGCACAAATAAACAGGTATTTTACCGCAAAGGGCAACCACAAGGGATTGCCCCTACATGGCATTGCGTAGGGGCAATCCCTTGTGGTTGCCCCATTTCTGGTTGCTTCTTCTAAAATACCTGAAAATTTCTGGTTCAGGGTATTGCCTTCAACAAAGAGAATCAAACGCTTAAAAACAAAGAAGTGATTTTGAAAATCACACTGTTTAACAAAGATATTCCTGAGCATCATTTGTTTTTAAACGAGGCCAAATTGTCGGCAATTGCGCTCTCAATTTATTTTGCTTCTCTCTTGCAGGGGCCCAGTAGCCGTTTAAAAATTTTGGCACTGGATGATGTTCTGATTGGGCTTGATATGTCCAATCGTCTGCCTATACTTGATATTCTGGAATCGGAATTTTCAGATTATCAGATATTTTTGTTGACTTACGATAAACAGTGGTATGAAATTGTCAAAGAAATCACTCAATCTCAACAAAAATGGGAATATGCTCATCTTTATTGTCAGAACATTGATGAACAAGAAATTGTGGTGTACAGCAGTGATAATAGCGACAATCCCTACCTTGATAAGGCCAAAGACTATTTTCAAGCTAACGATTACAAGGCTTGTGCGATTTACCTGCGAACGGCTTTTGAAAGCATGGTAAAAGACTTCTGTCTTAAGAACAAGCTCCTTGTCACCTATCACGATCAAAAGAATCCGCAAATTCAATACTTTTGGAACGCGATTACAAAAGGAAAAGATCGTCACAAAAAACCTTGGCTAACTGATCAAGAACTGATTCGTGATATTGATTTGTCTCGACGTTTTCTTTTAAATCCACTCAGTCATTCAGAAACGATCAATGTCCATAAATCAGAAATTGAGAGGGCGATAAAGGCAATAGAACTGCTTGAAAATGAGCTTAATGCAAAGTTGGGATAATATTTATAAACAACAATTCGCTAGAAGGGTAGCAAGTCAAAGCTTGTTGATAACAGGCTATGGCGTAGTAATTCGTCGCGTGTGTTCATGATGATAATTGAGGAGAAATTGCGGTAAATAGATAAAAAACCAACAGTTCAATCAGTTCAACATTAATCTACTACAGAAGAAATAAACGCAAGAGACGCTAAAGACGCTAAAGACGCTAAAGATGCTTTTTCTCAAGAGAATCACCTTTTGCGCCTCTTGCGCCCCTTGCGTCTTTTGCGTTAAAAAAAACCAATAGAACGCTGTTTGCGCTGTTTGGCGAGCCGAAAGTGTTCGCTCCCTGCGCGTTCGCCCTTCATTTGGAATGATTTTTATGAAAATCTCTAGGCAACCCCTCAATCACTTTAATCGTTTCCAAGCTGACTGTGATTATCTTTTTCACCAATTCCAGAATATAGCTTTCTTCCGCTTCACGGTTGGGATCATTGACGATGCCGCTTCTTTTATCGACTTTGACGCGATATTGTTCGATTACCCATTCAAGGGCGGAGCGATTGCCTAGTTTATAATTGAAGACGGCTTTAGGGATGCCATCCAATTTGAGAAAGTTGTTGTAAATCAATTGGCGTTTATCTTTAGATAGGCGCATTTTTTCGACTTTCAAACTAAACGGCACTTTGGGATTTTCAATCATTTTCAATGGGTAGGGTGCTTGCTGTTCATAGTTGAGGTGTAAATCAGCTAATTTTTCTCCTGATTTTGAAAATGACCAAAAATCGGGGGCCATTGGTAGGCGTGGAAGTTCACGCTTGAGATTAGCGGCGTATTTTTCACGATAAGCGGGGTGGTGAAGTAATCCATAAGTGTAATGAAAAATAGCCCATTTGGTGATGCTGTCGTCTTTGTAGTGGTTTTGATAGTGGCTAAGTGCCCAGTCTGTG
>QNEL01000245.1 GCA_003645185.1 Candidatus Parabeggiatoa sp. nov. 3 | reverse complement strand
TTGTGAATGAAAATCCGTCGGCTTAGCCGTTTGTTGACGACTTTGTGAATGAAAATCCGTCTGCTTGGCAGTGTCTTGACGATTTTGTGAATGAAAATCCGTCGGCTTAGCACTGCGTTGACGACTTTGTGAATGAAAATCCGTCTGCTTGGCACTGCGTTGACGACTTTGTGAATGAAAATCCGTCGGCTTAGCCGTTTGTTGACGACTTTGTGAATGAAAATCCGTAGGCTTGGCAGTGCGTTTGCTACTTTGTGAATGAAAATCCGTAGGCTTAGCACTGCGTTGACGATTTTGTGAATGAAAATCCGTAGGCTTAGCACTGCGTTGACGACTTTGTGAATGAAAATCCGTCGGCTTAGCCGTTTGTTGACGACTTTGTGAATGAAAATCCGTAGGCTTGGCACTGCGTTGACGACTTTGTGAATGAAAATCCGTCGGCTTGGCAGTAGTTTGTTGACGACTTTGTGAATGAAAAGCCGTAGGCTTGGCAGTGCGTTTGCTACTTTGTGAATGAGAAGCCGTAGGCTTGGCAGTAGTTTGTTGACGACTTTGTGAATGAGAAGCCGTAGGCTTGGCAGTGCGTTTGCTACTTTGTGAATGAGAAGCGATAGGCTTGGCAGTGCGTTGACGATTTTGTGAATGAGAAGACATTTGTTGTTTATCCTTGATCAATTATCAGTTATCAGTTATCAGTTATCAGTTTCAGGCAAAAGTTTCGCTCCGCGAAACTTTTGCCTGAAAATCAGTTCCACGCAAAAGTTTTTGCGCGCGAAAACTTTCTCGACGAAATCAGTTACCAATCGAATTATACTTAAGTAGGTAAACTTAAGTAATTAAAATAAAACAGTGATTTAACTGATTAAGCTGATTAACACTGATTTTTTTAAGTGATAAAATTGATAAATCAAGTAATAGAACACTGATTTAACTGATTAAGCTGATTAACACTGATTTTTTTAAGTGATCAGATAAAATTGATTAAAATTGACTAAGCCGTGTCAATCAATTAAATCAACGTTCTATCCTGATAACTGATTTCCACATTTAGCTTCGCTGGCCGAAGGCCAGCGAAGCTTTTGCGTGAATTTCACGCAAAAGTTTCGCTTCGCGAAACTTTTGCGTGAATTTCAGTTTTTGCGCGCAAAAACTTTTGCGTGGAATTGATAACTGATAACTGATAACTGATTGATAATTATGCAGATTTTAATCATTAAAACGTCTTCATTAGGTGATGTCATTCACACTTTACCCGCTCTCACTGATGCCCAAAAACACTATCCCGATTTGCAATGTGATTGGCTAGTGGAGGAAACGTTTGCAGAAATTCCAGCTTGGCATCCTGTCGTAAAGCGCGTTATTCCCGTCGCGTTAAGGCGGTGGCGTAAACAACCTTGGCAAACATGGTATAGTGGTAAATGGCATCAATTTATTCAGACATTGAAACTGAAACAATATGATAAAGTGATTGATGCACAAGGATTAATTAAAAGTGCATGGCTTACGGTAAAAGCACGCGGACAGCGTTGCGGTTTAGATCGTCATTCAGCGCGTGAACCGTTAGCCGCTTTAGCCTATCAACAACGTTATGCGATTCCTAAAAATCAACATGCAGTGACGCGGGTAAGGCAATTATTTGCCGAGGTGCTGGATTATCCATTGCCGAATAGCCCACCTGATTATGGGATTGTAAAACACTGTAAGCCTCAATGCCCCTCTTCCAATACCTTGTCTACTGTCATATTCTTACATGGGACAACATGGGTAACAAAACACTGGCCAGACTCTTATTGGATAGCTTTGGCTGAACGTGTGACGGCCGCCGATTTGGCAATACGTTTACCTTGGAACACTGTTCAAGAATATGAACGTGCTAAGCAAATTGCCACCATTCACCCAAACATTAGCCTGATCCCTAAAAGCAATTTACAGGGAATTGCCACAGAATTAGAGCAAGCACAGGCCATCGTCGGTGTTGATAGCGGATTGGCTCATCTTGCTGCCGCTTTAGCTGTACCTTCTGTGACGTTATATGGCGCAACCGAACCCGCACGAACCGGCACTTATGGATTACAACAAAATCACCTACAAGCCCATTTTCCTTGTGCCCCCTGTTTCAATAAACAATGTACCTATCAAGGATTATCTGGCATATCGCCAGCTTGTTATGAGGATTTGTCTGTAGAAAAAGTGTGGAAAGCGTTACAAAGAATTCTGAAATGTAAAGCGCGATGAACTGGCAAAACGCATCACGCATTGGGAATTGGCAAACAAAATTCTGATTTTCACGCGCTTTGTATAGCGAAGCGAAACTTTAGCGTGAAACGCTGATTGCTCTGATTGTCATGATTTAGGCTGATTTATTTATAATTATACTCAGAACGGGAATAAACTGAACTTTTTTTTAATTTAATGGTGGGCAACAAAAACACGTTACCCACCCATTTCACGCGCTTTGTTTCGCGGAGCGAAACAAAGCGCGTGAAATATTGATCTATTCGTGGGCTTTAAAAACACGTAGGAGCCCTACAATTCCCTAAACTCCTGAAAAAAAAGTTAAGTTTATCACCTCGTTGAGTATAGCTAAAAGTGGCATCGCAGTTATGAAATCACTTTAAAACATAAAAAGGGGCGTGATGTTTTTGTTTATTTTAAGGCCACAACCATTCAAGATGACATCACCCACTCTTGGCTCAGTTTTGAAATGGCAGGGAACAGTTTGCTCACTTTAATTAATGATATACTTGACTTATCTAAAATTGAAGCCAGAAAACTAGAAATTCAGTATGAAGTGGTTAATCCTTACACGATATTCAATGAATTACAAAATATGTTTGCCATGACAATAGCCGAAAAAGAAATAGAATTGATAGTCGATATTGATCCCAATTTACCACCTGCACTGCTACTAGATGGGGCTCGACTCAGGCAAGTACTGCTTAATTTGATTGGTAATGCCGTCAAGTTTACTGAAAAAGGATACATCAAATTGAGTGCAAAAAATAGTTATAAAACAAAGTCATATAAAAAATGTGATTTTGTTATTTCTGTAGAAGATACTGGCATTGGTATTGCTAAGGATCAACAAACGATTATTTTTGAGTCTTTCCGACAACAGGATGGGCAAAGTACCCGAAATATGGAGGCACCGGATTAGGATTAGCCATCACCAAACGATTGGTAGAAATGATGAAGGGTCAGATTTCACTCACAAGCATCGTGGGTAAATGGAGCCTTTTTGAAATCACTTTACACGAAGTCAATATTTATTCCACCACAAATTCTAGTGGCACACAAGATAGCTCAATTGATTTGAAGCATATCACTTTTGGGAAGGGTTTAGTGTTGGTTGTAGATGATATTGAATCTAACCGCAATCTCATCACTGAATGGCTTTCTCAACTCGCTTTGACCGTTATCGAAGCAAGCGATGGGCAAAAAGCTTTGATTCTAGCGTCTGAATGTAATCCTGATATGATTTTAATGGATATCAAAATGCCAATGATGGACGGCTATGAGGCAACCAAACACCTAAAAGAGAACCCAATGACTTCGGATATACCCATTATCGCTTTCACTGCTTCTCAAACAATCGGCGAAAACCGAAAACTAAAGGAATTTGGTTTTGATGGCTATTTGCCTAAACCGATTAATTGGCCAGATATCTTTGATAAACTCTCATACTATTTCAAACCAGAAAAGGTAACAAAAAGAGAAATATCAATGGATACTGTGACCAATCTTAGCCCTGAAAATAGGGCAAGACTTTCCCAACTAACCGATATACTGGAAAAATAAATTATGCCAATATGGCAAGAGATGAACAGTGTGATGGAAATGGATGTGCTTGAAGAGTTTGCAGAAAAAGTGATAAAACTAGGCAATACTTATCATATTCAAAGTTTAATCTTGTATGCTGAAAGCGTGCGCGAATTGGCTCAAACTTTTGACATCAAAAATATAGAAGAAAGCTTAAAAGCATTTCCTACAATAATAGAAGAATTAAAAGGCACATTAAATCGGGCGCATTCCTAAAGGTCATCAAGATAAATTTGGAAGCCCCGATTTTAGATTTTGCGCCCCGCTCGGAATGCCTGTTATTTTGCCCCCACTTTTCGTTCCAAATTTATTTTGCGCCCCACTTTTCGTTCCAAATTTATTTTGCGCCCCGCTTTTTGTTCCAAATTTATTTTGCCCCCACTTTTCGTTCCAAATTTATTTTGCGGCCCAATTTTAGTGAAAAATTCATTTGCGAAGCCCAAGATTGATAATGACCCTTTTTTTGGGAATGCGCCCCATTAAATCCGCAAGAATCAACGACTTGTGGATGACACATCGCCGCAGATTGCTTGTTTTTTTCTGATTATAACTTCAAAGCGGGGGAGGGCGATAACAAAGGTTTGTCCCTACAAGATTTTGCTTATGGGCTGCCCGATCTTGTTCGCCCTTTCTTGCGACTAAGCCCCATTATTTCTGGTATTCCCAAAATTCGTGAAGTACACAGCGTTTTTCTGATATTGGCCTTGAACATCACAAATAGGCCCGTTTTGATAACTGATAACTGATAACTGATATGACAAACCATGACGAAAAACCACTGATTTTGATTGTGGATGATAATCAGCAAAATCTTCAAATGCTGGGAAGTATACTCAAAGAGAAGGGATACAGGCCCGCTATAGCTCAAGATGGTACCAAAGCACTAGAATTTGTGCAAAAAAAACATCCTGATATGATTTTGCTGGACATTATGATGCCTGATATGGACGGAATAGAAGTTTGCCAACACTTAAAAAAACAAGAACGCACGACAAAAATCCCGGTTATATTTATTACCGCATTATTTGAAACGTCTGAAAAATTAAAAGCGTTTAAGGCAGGTGGTGTTGATTATATTACAAAACCCTTTGTAGCGGAAGAAGTGCTTGCTCGAATAAACGTCCATATAGAATTAAAAAAAGCACTGGAAAAATTAGAGAAGATGTCAATCACCGATGAACTAACAGGCGTGTTTAATCGAAGATTTGCTTATGAAATATTAGCCAAACAAATTGAAATGGCTAAAAAGGAATGTTCTCGTTTTGTGGTTTGTTATCTAGATGTAGACAACTTAAAGAAAATTAATGATACCTACAACCATGCAGAAGGTGATAAATTAATCAACAGCGTTGTCAATTCTCTCAAAGGTGTACTCAGTGCCTCAGATTATTTGTGTCGGATGGGAGGAGATGAATTTTTGATCCTTTTTCCAAAACTAAAACGGCAAGAGGCTCATAACTTGATTGAGGCTTTGAGAATAGAGTTGAATCAACACAAAATAGGTGATATTCCCATTGATTTTAGTTTCGGACTTTCTGAATATCATGCAGTGGAGAGGCGCACTCCAGATGAATTAATCAAAATGGCAGATGCCTGTATGTATCAAGTCAAGATGAGCAAAAAAATGAAGCCATAAACCTTATTTATTTTTAAAAGAGAACACAACAAGGATAACGGGTTATGAATATTAAGTTTATAGAACAAAATCTCAATTTCATTTTTGATGTGAATGGTGCCTATTACCGTGTTTTATTTGAGCGCAACGACAAGGATTCAGACTGGGCAGCACGATTGCTTGATGTCAGTCGAAATGAAACGGTATACAATAAAATATTGAATGCCCTTGTCACACCCGATATTCAATTGGCAGAAGAAATGGTTAAACTGTACATTTCAAGGGGTTAAAAGACTGATAGCGCGTTTTGTTTGTAGGGTGGGTAACGTGTTTTTGTTGCCTGCCCCATTCAAATCAATGTAGGGTGGGTAACGGGTTTTTTTTTGCCTGCCCCATTCAAATCAATGTAGGGTGGGTAAAGATTGTTGCCCACCCCATTCAAATCAATGTAGGGTGGGTAACGTGTTTTTGTTGCCCACCATTCCCCTTATTCAAATCGCACTTGAGTTAATCTACTGACAAACGGCTTACCCTCATAATCCAATAAAGCTTGTAGGTAAACCGTTTTACCAGAAAGTTCGGTTGATTTCGGTAAGTGTAGTAACCCACTAAGTTCACCATTTATGTCAGTCATACCTTTTAACAAAGATTGAATATTACCGGCCAAATAAACCGCGCCTTCAATGTTTGGCAAATATTGAGCGGTAGTCGTTTCCAACGACCAAAATACTTCAGCCGTTACTTCAGCCGTTCCAGATACAAAAAGACGCACTAAATTCCCCTGAGCCACTTTTCCCAACACGGCAATCGTTGTTAAATTATCGGCTAAAATCCGGGAAGGGCCTAACACCATTTTGAGCGGTTCATTGGAAATGAAACCGTCATAATTGAGCGCAATATCCAAAATATAAGGTATTTCACTATCAATCATATCGGCAAAATGGAATTGAAGGGATGGTGTTAAAGCTTCTTGGCGCGGCGCCAGTGAAATATTGATTGGCCCATCCTCTGTCATAATATCTGGCGTATGGGAAGATACCGATACTTCAGCATTCAAAGGTAAAACCCCTTCATTTTTAATGAGCAGACTCAAATTCCAGATTTCCCCAGCATCAAACCACTCATCACCATTACCCAGTTGCTCAGTCCAAAACGGTGCCAATACGGAAGCCCAAGCTCCTGCCCATTGTGCAATCTTCTGATAACCCGGTTGCACCGTATTGAATAACGCCGGAATACGAGTTGGAGAGGGCCAAAAACCATCAACAAAATTGCCAATTTCTACGGTAAAAGCCAAACTGTTATGCATACCATAATGATAATCATCGCTGGCACCACGAGTTATACCGTACAAATTCCAAGCAGTATCAGTCGTATAACCATTAGTTGCCACTATTTTGGCAGCGTAAGTCCGAAAAATATCCTCATCCGGCGTCGGCAAAGCAGTATATCCCCACGGATACATCCATTCATTACCGTGAGTATGCACGGAAACCGACATAGAGGGCGTTTGTTGGGCAAGCAAATCTCGAATGGCGGCCGTTTCCGGTTCAGAAAAGGGAGCCTTTCCTTGATAATTCCCATTATTTTGTTCAGAACGATCATATTGCCATTCCCAACCATAATTACGATTTAAATCAACACCATAGCGATTATTGCCATGCTTACGCCGATTTTTGCGCCACAAACCGCCACCGTTAGGATGCTGTTGGCGATTATATTCATAGCCATCGGGATTAACACAAGGAATCAATAAGATATTACGCGAATTGATTAAACGAGTTACGGTGAGATCAATGGCATAATGATTGACTAGCCATTCAGCAAACAATAACAATGACTCACCAGACATCGCTTCACGGGCATGGTGCAAAGCATCAAACCAAACTGTCGGCTCGCTTGGTTCATAAACCTTAGGATGATCAGAAATACGAATAGCCCAAATATCGCGATCTTCATAACTTTTACCTATCGAAAATTTAGCAACGATGTTGGGAAAAGTTTTGCTCAGGCGTTCCAAAGTCTGCTCAATTTCAGAAAGGGTACGAAAACCACCCATTGAATGTGTTATAGCGTGCCGAGTCAGCCTATCCCTCGCAGCGCGTTGTGCGTAATAGTCAGAAAGATTTTCAATCACGACTTGGAAATTAAAACCAGCCGCTTTCAGCATAGCTTGTTCAGCATCATCGGCATAAATTGTTTTGAAACCTTGCTGCCAATCAGAATAGTGATCATCGACATCACTAGCAAATTGCCGCAAACGGTTAAGTTCAGCCCTATCTTGAATTTGAACCTTAACAAGATCAATGATAGGGGGAGTTGCCGCAACCATTTCCATCACGACAATCAATAAACAAGCCAACCAGCGCAGACTGAAAACGTTTACTGTGATTGGTATTAAGTTGAGACTTTTGCCGGCAATTGTATCCATAATCATTTCAAAGAGACTATACTATCCACTGGTTGAGGCAAAAGTTTTTCGCGAAAAACTTTAGCGATAAAAACCTGACAGGTTTTGAAAACCTGTCAGGTTTGTGCCAAAATATTTATCTGAACTCCTATATTACTCGATCTTCACGTTTTTGAGGTTATTTGGCTTTACGATTTCACGGTGAAAAAGTTTTTGCACGCAAAAACTGCTCTATTTTTGAGTGTTTAAATAGGCAACTTATTGATTTTTAATTTAAAGGTGAAGTGCCTATTGTCAAATATGGCAATGACAAGCATAGGCTGATTTCTGAAATCAAACAGAAATTAAGCACAATGACTGGTTTTTCCATTTCAGACAGGTACTAAGTACTGAACCATAAATTTTCAGGTATTTTAATTAAAAGAAACAACCAAGAAGAGGGGCATGAGCAAGAGGGGCAACCACAAGGGATTGCCCCTACGGGCGGTTCGTAGGGGCAATCCGTAGCGTAAGCCCCTTTGCTGTAAAATACCTGTTTATTTGTGCTTCAGTACTTATTACCCAAGATATACAACGGAACTTGATGATATTTGCACTTTTAAAGTGCGCTCGCCTTCAGAACATTATGATTATCCTGAATTTACGGTGAGATTTAATGATCAAGATGAGTTGATTATCGAAAAGTGGTCTGGACTGAACTCGAAGGTTTATGAGCTTGAGCAAATCTATACGCTTTTTGATAAGATGACGTTGGAATTGAAAAGATTGGATGCCAATTACCTCAAAAATCGAACAACAAGAGCATCAGATCAAGTCAAAAGGCAGAACGATCAAATCAAACGGAAAAAGATTAAGGCTTTAAAACATAAGGCCATCATTGCCAAAATTCACCAGATCGCTCAAGAAGAACACTTGGCGTTTTATGTCATTGAATACGTCACAAAAATCAAACTGGCGATTAGTTTGGATGACTCGGAAAAACTGGAGATTGATATTCCCTACCGTCAATTTCAAGAGATATTGCAAAATTTACGTGTGATGATTAAAACGGTTAAGGAATTTTATGATTTAGGCATCACGTTGAAGATGCAAAGACATACTTATCGGCAGCCAGACTGGATTTCTTATGAAGAAGAATCAATAACAGGAGTAAATAACCTATGATTGAACGCTATGCTCACGGGATCATCCGGTGGCGTTATTTGATTATTATTGCCACATTGGTATTGGTAGCATTGACTACCTTTGGATTTCCTTTACGGTTTGATAATGATTATCGGGTGTTTTTTAGCCAGGATAATCCCCAACTTGTCGCCTTTGAGGAATTACAAAATACCTATACCAAAAATGATGGGGTGTTGTTTGTCTTAGCCCCTAAGGATGGGCAGGTATTGACTAACGAGACGCTGGGTGCAGTAGAATGGCTGACTAATGAAGCTTGGCAAATGCCTTATTCTATTCGCGTTGATTCTATCAGCAATTTTCAACATACTTACGCTGATGGTGATGCGCTCATTGTTGAGGATTTAATCACTGATGCGATGTCGCTTTCAGAGGCGGATATTGTGCGGATCAAGGAAATTGCCCTTTCTGAGCCATTATTGGTTAACCGCTTGATTTCACCTGCTATGCAGGTAACCGGCATTAATGTCACTGTTCAATTGCCGGATAAAAACCTTGAAACGGCTGTACCGGAAGTGGTTGCCTTTGCGCGTGATTTGGCGAATAAGGTACGCACCCGTTATCCTCATATTGAGGTTCATCTCACGGGCATTGTGATGATGAGTAATTCTTTTCCGGAGGCTTTCAAAGGTGATATGTTTTCCCTTATCCCGATCATGTATACGGCGATTCTCATTTTGTTGGGGTTGCTGTTGTTCCAAGCTTTTTCCGGAACTTTCGCGACTTTATTGGTGATTTCATTTTCTACCGTCGCGGCGACGGGATTGGCGGGATTATTCGGCATCGTTTTGAGTGGCCCTTCGTCTGCTGCGCCCATTATGATTCTTACTTTAGCGATTGCTGATAGTGTCCATTTTTTGGTGACATTCGGGCATGAAATGCGCGTCAATGGGCGCGAGAAACGCGAGGCGATTGTAGAAAGTCTGCGCGTCAATTTGGGGCCCATTTTTTTGACCAGTTTGACGACTGCCGTTGGCTTTTTGAGTATGAATTTTGGCGATGTGCCGCCTTTCCATGATTTGGGCAATATTGTCGCGATGGGTATTATCATTGCCTTTGTCTTGTCTGTCAGTTTTTTACCCGCACTGATGGCCGTTTTGCCGGTGCGCGGTGGATCGGTGCAAACAGCCAATCATGCGATGGAGCATCTGGCTGATTTTGTCATAGCGAAGCGGCATGGCTTGATGTGGGGCGTTGGGGGGATGATGGTGTTGTTGATTGCCTTCTTGCCACGCAATGAACTGAATGATGTGTTTGTGAACTATTTTGATGAGAGTTTTGATTTCCGGCGTGCCACCGATTTTACAACGGAAAATCTGACCGGTATTTATGACATTCATTATTCTGTAAGTGCTGGCGAACCGGATGGCATCAACACCCCTGAATTTTTGCAAGTCGTTGCCGAGTTTGCGGAATGGTTTCGCCAACAACCGCATGTGATACACGTTAGCACGATCACGGATACCTTTAAACGTCTTAATCAAAATCTGCATGGCGATGATCCAAGCTATTATCGTCTGCCAGATCGGCGTGACTTGGCGGCGCAATATTTATTGCTTTATGAAATGTCTTTGCCTTACGGTTTGGATATCAATAACCAAATTAATGTCGATAAATCGGCGACTCGTGTGACTGTCATCTTGGAAACACTGTCTAGTAATGAGATGCTGGTGTTGGATGAACGCGCCTTGCAATGGCTTAAAGAGAAGGGTTTGCCTTCTATGCAAACAGGGCAGGGGGCCAGTACGGCTATGATGTTTGCTCATATTGGTTCCCGCAATATTCGGAGTATGTTGTTCGGTGCCACCATTGCGCTCGTATTGATATCGGTTATTCTTATCGTCGCGTTGCGTTCCCTGAAATTTGGACTCATCAGCCTGATTCCTAATCTGGCACCAACGGCGATGGCTTTTGGTTTATGGGGCATATTGGTTGGGCAAGTCGGTTTGGGATTGTCGGTGGTGGCAGGGCTAACCATCGGTATCGTGGTTGATGATACCATTCACTATCTCAGCAAATACCTGTATGCCCGCCGCGAGAAAGGATTGACTCCCCAGAATGCGGTGCGTTATGCTTTTCAACGTGTGGGTATGGCATTATGGATTACTTCGGTTGTGCTCATTGCAGGCTTTTTGATTTTGTCTCTATCTCATTTTCATATCAATTCTACGATGGGCATCATGGTTGCAGTGACAATTGCATTTGCCTTAATTGCTGACTTTTTGTTTTTACCAACGTTATTGATAAGACTTGAAAAGTGAGCGTTGGGTTAAAAACAGTTAAGTTAACACTAAAACAAACTACAAGGATTTGATATAACAAAGGATAAACCCATAATAACGACATGAGTTAACACTAAAACAAACTACAAGGATTTGATATAACAAAGGATAAACCCATAATAA
>QNEL01000244.1 GCA_003645185.1 Candidatus Parabeggiatoa sp. nov. 3 | reverse complement strand
TCATCCAACACAATCTTGACATAATGCCCAACATGCCAATCAATATGCACATAAATCGATCCCGTATCTGCCAATAATTCCCGCATTAACACCAAACGCGGCGTAATCATCGCCAGATAAGAAGCCGTGCCATCCACCCACGTATCAGAATAAGCAAACTGCTCAATCACCGTTGGTTTCTGTTCCAATTGAGTACCCGGCAACATCACTTTAGTCCGATAATCCGCTTTAGAATCATACGGCGGATCAATATAAATCAGATCAACTTTACCACGCAGACTGGGTGTTTCCTCATCCCCAGCAATCAGAGCCGCCATTGCCAACAGATTATCCCCATAAATAAGGCGATTCATCGAAGACGGCTGATAGACATCAATATTACGTTTTTGGGTTTGCTTAAACAAATCGAGCCAATTAGAATCCTTTGACGGAAAAACTAACTCCCGCGTTTGTAAAGCGACGCGATGCTGCCCCGTCAAATCATCCAAAATCTGTTCAGCCTGACGCTTACCCGCCGCGACAATTGACGGGAGTTGTTCTAAAAGGCTTTTGGTTTTTTCAATCATTTAGTACCCTTTTTCTGAATGTTGGTTTTTCTTGAATTACGTTTCATTGATATGGTTCACCGGTTATCCACACACTTTTTCGATATTTTACCATATATTCAACTGAAATATTTTAAGCATTTATACTGATGTTAAGGAATAAGCCTTTGACAATTCATTAGTTATGGCTATGATTGCTTCTTTGATATGCTCACATCTTTCATCGTCAAGTGTTTGCAGTTCGTTAACGTACTTTTTAATGACGTTAAGTTTAGTTTTGACGGATTTACTTCTTTTAACTTCCTCGTTTAGATTGTCTAATTGTATTTTTATGGCAGACGCATCAATGCTTTCTAGTGCATTACTGTTAGTGATACCAACTAAAAGTTTAGCCACACGAAGGCTCATTTCTAACAAATTAAAACTGGTTGCAATGAAGCGTTGTTCATAATAAACTTGCCAAGGTGTAAACTGCTTATGCAGCTTTTCTTCAGATTCAACCAAGTAAATGCCAAAGTTTGCCTTTCTATTTTCCATTGCTTCCTTCATGTATTCAGACACTTCTTTGAAAGTTTCCGTTTTTTTCACGTTTTTACATTCAAAGAAAATCCTTTGTTTAATATCACCCTGAAAATCATAGGCAATATCACCCTTTTTGCTACCGTGTATTTCACCAATAATTGTACTGGTATCTGACACGACATCACCTTGAACTCTCGCAATTTCTTGCAGTTGTTCATAAACTCGTTCTTGAAAATCTTCGCCTATTTGAAAAGATTTACTTTTTGCAACAGCCTGTTTCACGATCAAATCTTCGCGAATTTGTTGAAGTTCATGGCGAATACTATCCTGAATATCCGTCATTTGTTTAGCAATTTTTTTACCGATCAAATCACCAAACTGAGTTTCTAGCCATGATGGAAAACTGGTTTTTTGTTCAGGATCAAACATTGCATTAAAGCGATTTTCTAGTTCCTGAAAAGTCTTGACTATTTTACCAGCATAGCCATCATTATTATCAGGATTGAAGGATTTTTCTAATTCGCCTTGTTATTTCCTGAATAGATTTTTGCATAAGCCTAAGCGGTTCTAAATGGGTATCAAAAATCTGTTTGATAGTCATCATTGCTGAATCCGTTTCGTCAGGATCAAAAGTCTTGCGGATATTCGCTTCTAACGACTGCATTAAGTTGTTAGTCTGTTTTTCAACTTCAACAACAATTTCGGTTATCCGTTTTTCTAAATAATCCAATCCGATTGGGCAACCATGTTCGCTTTTTTTAACATTAATGCACCAATTTTTATTGCAAGACTGACTTCATCCGCCAAGTTTGCCTGTTGCTGATAGTATTCTACTGTTTCTAAATCATTAATGAGTAAATCCTCAATTAATAAACCTTCGTTAGTTATTTTTACATTCATCTGGTTCCTCATTTTTTCAAGCAAACTTTTATTCGGTCATTTAGTTATAAAACTAAGTATCCAATGGAATCAACTATATTAATAAGTTGAATCCATTGGTATTTGAACAAGTTAAAGCAAAAAGTTACTTCAGAAAAGCTGCTATTTTTTGAAGCCAACCTAATATTTCCTCAAAACCGCCCCGTTCTTTAAACATATCTACTGTCATGTGAGGTACTACTTTATCTGCGATCTTTCGCTTAATCCTTTTCTTACAGCGTTTGTCTCTCCCTAATTCACGACAAACAGCCTCAATTACACTATCATCGTCATTTACCTCTACCCTAACACCTATCCCATTTTCGATTGCATCAGCGTGAAGGTAATTCTCCATTTCTCGTTTTTTTGTGAGGTAGGCTTGTGAACCATCATTTCGAGCCTTAACTACATCACAATTCGGTTGATATTTGTGATCATCATCACGGTCATAGAGATGAAATTCAGGTAACTTCAAACCTTTAAGATAATGCTTATCTACCCAGTCTTGTAGCGTACTACCACCCAAAGGCAAAACAACGATGCGGGAATCAGTCTGAGTACATGGAAGAGTCTCAATCTCTTTTTGAAATAATCGACTCACATGATGGAAAAACGAGACATCAGTTGGCCCTTCTACACATACAAACACTTTTGGCCCTTCCAAGCGAACAAACTCTTGTACTTGCTGTTCTGGAAATACACCTAAATCATCTGCAATGGATTGGATAATATCATCATTTCCAAATTCAACACGCCGTTGCTTGTTATCGTATTGGACTATACGCCGAATACCATTGACCGGTACCATACCTGCAAGTGCCGGGACATGTGTTGTTAATATAATTTGGCAACCATCTTGCGTCGATAAGTCTTTCAACGTATTAATAACCAACTTTTGATTATTGGGATGTTGGGATGTTTCAGGCTCTTCAATGGCATAGATGATATTAGTACGACTAGAATCAGTCAATTTTCGTTCGGCTTCAGTCATTAAAAAACTGAGTAATACTAAGCGGCGAACTCCACTACCTCGTTTATTCAGAGGAATTTTATCCGCATCTATCAGTGATAATTTAAAAATAGTGTCCCATTTCGGTTCTGTTTGAAATATCGGTTTCAATTCATTAGCGAGTGAGTCATCAAAATCACGAAGTTTATCAACGGTACGTGAAGCTACCTCAAGGGCGCGTTCCTTGACTTGATCCTTGATTTTTTCTAATTCAGGTTCCAACTCTGCCATAGCCTGACGCACAGCAATTTTCATTGGATCTTGCACTTCGGCATCACTATCATTGCTAGGGCGATCAGCTCGAAATAGGGCATAAATGGGAAAATGAGACTCCAATTTTTCCAAAATTGTTTTGGCATCTTCCTTATTTAAAGGAATTTTTGAACGCTCTAACTGAAGATCACCAATTGCATTCCAAATAGCTTTACGCAGTGCCACATTTGAACGTTGATCTGTTTGTTCCAAAACGCCCAATTTACCAGCAATTTTTTTGAGATCAGGGTTTTTTTTAAGGAGTAAATCCTTCGCATTTTCCGCAGTTGGATGTTTAGCAATTGCAACTACATCAATAGATGCCTTTGTTGTTCCCTTAAAAATTTTATGAATTTCTAAATCATTATCTTCATTCAGCAAAAATTCATCAGCAAGAGTTGTCTTTGCATTGGCATCAATAATAAGTTCACTTGGTAACTCATTAAAAATACATCCGATACGAACTTTAGAACAGTCTTCTGAAGAGACGCAACGATCTTCCGCTTCAAATTTACAAAGTGGATGTTCAAAGAAAATACCTAATGCGTCCAAAATTGATGATTTACCTACATCGTTTCGCCCAACCAACGTTGTCAAATCATCAAATGGTATGACGATTTCCCCTTGGTAAGACCGAAAATTATAGAGTTTCAGTGTTTTGAGTTTCATAAATTGTGTTCAAAGCCAGATTGGAAATATTAATTTAAATTATACATTCAATTTTTTCGTTTTCTTTGCCCCCTTTCTAAATAATCAGTTCGACTCCAATAATTGCCAAATTAACTGGGCAAAGCCCCTACGTTTGCTGATTCAAACCAAATCTCTTTGGAGAATTTCCTTTTAGAGATTATCCATGACGTTTTTAAAAGCCGTCAAATCTTCAGACTGAACTGCTGTTGTCAATAAGTAGACTAACTTCCATGTTTACCTTTACCAAAAATTTGCGGTTTTGGTAAATGAATATCCAAAATTTCGTCAATCACTTCAGTATCTTTACTACCGAAACTTTCAAAATCACCTTGTGCTGAGTAAACCGTTATCACTTCATTTGCGGGTATAACTAGCCAACATGACTTAACACCCAGCGCGAAATAGGCCTTGAATTTGGATAACAGATCATCAGTACCTTGACTTGGGGAAATGATTTCAATAGTCAATACTGGCATATCGCTCCTTTTAGACGCATCGGAAAGCGGATCAAATTGATGAACGCCCTCATAAAGACACACATCAGGTATGAGTTCATCTTTTGCTTTTAAACCAAATTGGCTTAAATCGACTTGACTGGCATCAAGACTTAATTCTACAAAAGGGGTAAATCTTTCATTATTAAAAAACAAGCCAGTTATTTGGGCTTGTATAAAGCTATGATTTATAGAAGGCATTTTTTGTCCCTCGCTCATAATTGACTCCTTTTTGTTGAGATAAGTAACTACAAGGATTACATATAAGCAGGGATAAAGCTTAACTTAATACTTGTTTAGAATCTTATCCAATTTAATCTGGTTTTATCCTTGCTTATACTGAGCGCGGAAACAAATTGAACTTTTTTTTAAATTTAATGGTGGGCAACAAAAACACGTTACCCACCCTACATTGATCAAAATGGGGCAGGCAACAAAAACCCGTTACCACCATTTCACATTTAGCTTCGCTGACCTTCGGTTCACGCAAAAGTTGCGCGCAACTTTATTTCACGCTAATGTTTCGCGGAGCGAAACATTAGCGTGAACCGAAGGTCAGCGAAGCTAAATGTGAAATACAGTTTTTGCGCGCAAAAACTTTTGCGTGAAATACATATAAATATAAGTTTAATTTATGCCCGTGTGCAGTATATATGCAATCCCTGTAGTTATTGCTCCGTTAATCTCTATAGTCAGCAACATGCTTAAATATCACTACCCGATCAGATTCAATATCCTGATGTTTTTCTACCACACCATCTGCCCAATAAATCGTGAGTTCATCAACCTTGATTGCTGATCCAAGCCCAAAGTGTAAATCAGACTGGTGCTGAGAAAGGTACGAACCGTCGGCTCCCACTTGAGCGGTTTGTACCCGTTCACCGGTGCGTACAGTGATGCGCGTTCCAAGGGCCTGGGTATTTCCACCGCTTTGACGGAGGCGTAGACTGATCCAATGTCCATTCTCAGTCGAGGTATTGTGGAGCAAGAGGGGAACGCCACTATGTACCATGACGGCTATGTCCATTTTGCCATCATTATCATAATCGGCATGGGCTCCGCCTCTACCAACAACAGGTTTTGCGAGAACGGGGGCGGCTTGTTTGCCGACTTCAATAAACCCACGGCCTGGTTCGTGACGAAATATGTGCATTCGTTGTGGCTGAAGTAGCGTATTATTCTCATCCATTTCCAAGGTATGGCCGTTGACTATCCAGAGATCAAGGTTGCTGTCATTGTCGAAATCGGCAAAGCCGGTTGCCCACCCTACCATGTTTAAGGATATCTGCCCCAGGCCTCCAAGCATGTCGGCTTCGTCTGTAAAGAATATCCGGGGTTTACCCTCTTCATCGTTGAAGCCGCCGATGACTCTATTTTCAAAGAAGGCGTTTTCTTGTGCTATCCAATGCGTGACGAAGAGATCAAGATCACCATCTTGTTCATAATCCCCGACTGCCATCCCCATTGCGCCACGATAGTCGGCTGCCAGTGAACTGGCTCCTATATCGGCGAAGCTGCCGTCACCTATGTTGCGATAAACACCGTTAGCTGAAATATCATTCGTGACGTACAGATCAATTAAACCATCATTGTTGAAATCGAACCACACGACTCCGAGTGATCGGCCGTCTGGGTTTGCCACGACGGCCGCTTCGGCGACTTCTGTGAATGTGCCGTCGCCATTGTTATGGTATAGCCGGTTGCTGGCAGGTGGGTAGGATGACGGATTGATGGTATAGGGAATCTCTGATCCGTGTTGCTGGGAAATGATCGCGGCATCTTCGGCATGATATTCAAAGGCCACATAGGTGGTGACATACAAATCAATATGACCATCGTTGTCATAATCGCCCCAACCACATCCGGCACTGAAGCCGGAATCACCAACCCCTGCTTGTGTTGTGACATCGCTAAATGTGCCTTCGCCATTGTTTCGATATAACAGATTGGAACCATAGTTGGTGATATACAAATCCAGATCGCCATCATTGTCATAGTCGCCCCATGCTGCGGCGAGTCCGAAAGTTGCTTTATCCAATCCTGCTTGATTTGAGACTTCTGTAAAACGGCCCTGCCCTTCATTACGGTACAAGGCGGGACGGCCTTTTTCTGCATTGTCTGGAATCGGTTCTAGGATGGAACCATAAAAGTTCACCAAAAAGAGATCTGGATCACCATCATTATCGTAATCGCCCCAAGCGAGGCCTGATCCCATATCCTCTGGCATCAAAGAGCGACGAGTTGCTGGAAAATGCTGAAAGTTAATCCCCGCTGCTTCTCGCTGATCTTCAAAGCTGAATTTTACCCTGGTCGTCTTGATACCATGCTTATGGGTTAATCCTTCTATGGTGCCATCCGATTTTGGAGTAGCCGGATCATCTTGCTGCTTGGCTGTAAAGGCGAGGTAAGCCAATACCAGCATTCCCACTACGGAAAGGCTTCCCCAGCCTAGCAAGAGACGCTGTCGTTTATTGAATAGATGCTTGGACATTCTTATCTACCTTTATCTTCGTAGTGACTTCGTTCATTTTCGTGATGGGGGATCGGGTTTTGCTATCAATACCATAGACGGTATCCAAAAAGTCTGGGTTCGCTTTGCGATACCACAGGGTAGCCGTTATCGTGAGGTGGTTCGCTTCATCTGGTGCCGGGAAGGAAAACTGATCGGTACGTTGTCCCGGCTCTGATGTCTCTCCACTGACACGGCCTCTAGCCATTGAAGGGCATTGAAAGCCAAGCTGGGCGGTGTCGGTCATACCCGGATAGAGGGCCCGTTTGTAACTCGCTCCGACTAAGTCCCAAAGATTATGGCGGTCAATCAGCTTACCTTGACGATCAAAGCCATCGGCTTTGAAAATAATTGGGGATTGATCCACCATGTCTGTTTTTTCTTTCAGGCCACCCAGATGGTAGAAAACTTTGCCGCTGTCATCGCTAACGCTTACTTCAACCCAACTTTCGATCATGTCGAGGGGGCCATTCGGAAAATCGTGGCCCGTTTTGTTGTTGGTCAAAACCACTTTAAAATCAATATCTTGACCAGGCTCTACTATTTTTGGCGCGATAATTTTCATGCGAACCACTGGCCCTGTCGTCCATTTTTCTGCGATTTCAGGAATTTCAATTTCGCCACGCAACCATTTTTCAGTTAACGCGACATGTTGTTTTGCACCTTCTAAGTTTTGAAGGGTTGGGATGTATTGGTTAGCGGCAAGCATTCTGTGGCTACGATGTTTGCCATCTTCCGCTGTGCGGTTATAGTCGAGGACATCACCCTTGGCCGGTTCTTGACTGGCTTCCACTAAAGGCATGTGGCATTCACGACAAGCAACGGTTTTTTCGGGATTGTTTTCATGATACCAACGACTGTTTTTCCAACTATCATATTGGTTTTGACCTTGAATTCTACCAATGTCCGTGTTGACTTCTTTGTCGATATACTGTTTATGACACGCTCCACAAAATTCGGCTGTTTTGTATAACGACCGTGAATAGGAATTAAGGTGATGTCTTGGATAGGTGCGGATCAGGAAATCGCTTAAAAACTTGGCCACGATCCCCTGCTCTAATTCATAAACATAGCGTTGCGGCGGTCGAACCGTATAATCACCATTGCCTTGGATATCGGTTTGGACAATGCTATGGCAAACGATACACGATGAACCTTCGTTGGCCCCTTCGACGCTCAAGGTGATATTGCCAGAGTTCTTTGCACCGCTGAACAATGAAATGGGATCATGACACCCGGCGCAGTAGCGGGTGTGTTCAGGAGAAGTTTCTTTCGCCATTAAAGTCTGTACACGTTGGAACATGTCGTCTAATGAGGAATAACGATGAGCACTAGGGAGCCATTCCTTATAGATTTGTTCATGACAACCACTTGTTCCACACTGTTCTGATTGCGCGAGGGCATGAGGCTCAACTGAACCCTTTTTTTGGAACCCTTGTACCGCATCAGCAAGGATGACACTGATTTCGCGTTGTTGCTCTGGTTTGAGATTCAATTGATCAGTAATCTGCTTGATCCGGGTGAAAAAACCGACAGGTTCCGCAGGTTGTTCTTCTAAGGCTGCAAGGTAAGCGGCTTGCTTTTCACTGCCAATGACTTTGAGTACCTGCGGCTGAAGCGTATCACGCGATGCGGAATAATCAAGCCGTGCCAAACTTGGGGCAAAGGGACGATCTTCGCCGAAACGCCAATTATAGTCATCCGAAAAGCCTCGGATGGTTGAGGGTTCTTGATACTGGATAGTCCACAAGAGACAGAATGCTAACAGCAATCCGCTCCCCACGGTTGAGTATAAATAAAAGCGTCGGCGTGCCTTAATCAAACCATCCTGCTCTGTATTACCTTTGCGTATAATAATCGTTGCAAGGTGAACCAGCATAAACAGCACAAGACCGATCCCGGTCAGTAGGTGAACAACATCCCAAGTATAACTGATGCGTGTTTCAAAAACTCCTTGCCAAGTCAAGACAAGGCCACTGAGCGTACACATCACCAAAAAAGCTAAGGCGATATAGCCCAGTAATTGATAATGGCTGAGTTTTCCTTTACCGCGTACTAGCCAATGACGAACGATAAACCAGATGAGCGGTAATAATAGGACGATACCGAATAAAGTGTGCAAAATAACACTGAATTGGTTAAATTCGCTAAATGGTAGTAGGTAAATCGCAAAGCCTGTGATCGATTCAAATGCGAGCAAGGCAGCTATAAGTCCAGTGAGTGATGAACGCCACTCATGAGGCGCATCTACTGAAATAGCGTTTTGAGAAGTTGTTGACATCATAAGCTCCTGATTTAATTAAGTGTATTGAGTACAACAGATGACGGGCCGATAAACGAATTGAATCAAAGGATTGTTCTTGTTCCACAGGGAAATCGTTGAAACGAGAGAACAAATTCGTTTATTAGCCTTTATCCGTTGTAGTGATGATTAAGGAACCGTCACAAAATAACTTGGACATTTCTAGAGAGAAAACTCAGATAAAAGTTGATATCTTATTAATATGCCAACCCCGAAGGGGTTGAATGTGAATAGCCCCAGGTGGAACCTGGGGTTCCTATAAAACGGGTTTTCACGCTAAAGTTTCGCTCCGCGAAACTTTAGCGTGAAAAGTTATTTCGTGGCCATTCCTAACGCATTCTAAAGACTTTTTGAATAGGCAGCCGAATGTCCATGATGTCATCAATGGCTTCGGTGTCATCCGTGCTAAATAATTTAAAAACATTGGGTTTTGAGTAAATGGTTATGGATTCATTGGGGGGTATAACCAACCAACATGATTTAACGCCAAGTGCAAACAGTGCTTTAATTTTCCTCACCAACTCGCCAACGGCTTGTCTTGGTGACAGCACTTCAATGGCTAAATCAGGCATTTGGGATACCCTTAAAATATCATCCTCGACTTCTTTATCTGGTAGTGGCGGTGGTTCAGTATAAACACTGATGTCGGGTACTAATTCCTCTTTTGCCTTGATATTAAAGCGTTTTAAGTCGATGTTGCTGGCATCCAAACTTAATTCAGGCATGACAGTGAATCTGTCATCGTTGAATAATAGGCCGGTAATCTGCCCGGCCGCTAAGCTATGATTTAACGATCCCATCTTAGCCACCTCATTGTTCAGTAGTTCTTCTTCAAAATCACGAAACTCGTTCATTTTTTACTCCTTATATTTCTGGTTTCAGGGCAACCACAAGGGTTTGCCCCTACATGGCATTATGGCAAAGGGCAACCACAAGGGTTTGCCCCTACATGGCATTACGGCAAAGGGCAACCACAAGGGTTTGCCCCTACATGGCATTACGGCAAAGGGCAACCACAAGGGTTTGCCCCTACATCGCAAATAAACCGGTAGGCAAAGGGCAACCACAAGGGTTTGCCCCTACTTATCGGTAGTGAGTAAACCGGTGTTTGTCAAGGAATCGGCTGCAATCACTTGATCTAGCCAGTTATCTAACTGATCAATATCTTCGCTGGATTCGATTTTCTTTCTCACACTATCGGGTATGGGTGAAAATTTGCGTTGTAATTGACGAATCAATGTGCGCTGTTGAGCGTGCAATGCGCCCCAATGTTTACCCTCATCTTTACCCACTTCATGTCCGCGCCATTCGCTTTCAGCTAAGGCTTCTCGAATCACGCCAATTCTCCACATTTGTTCCGGTAATTCACGGAAATACCGTTCAATATAAGGCCAAGTCTCTTCATGTATTTGAGGTTTCATTTGTTTGATCTCCAAAATTTTTTCCCAGATCACTTTGGGATCGGTGGCAAGTCCAATGTCTATTATCAATTGCAGATAGTTTGTCAAGCCTTCACGGAGACACAGTGAAATAAACGCTGACAATTTTTTACCCCGTGCTAAGGGTAACAGGGGATAGTTTTTTTCAATCAATGCCAATTCTGAAGGGCAAATAATCCATTGTGAAAAGCCTTCTTCACAGTTGTAAATGCCCTCATCCTGCTTCACAAATATAACCTCATTTTTCATTTTGTTCAGCAGTTTAATGGGTTTCGTCACACAAACGATTGTCAGTGTTCTCTGACTGGGATAGGCGTTGAATGTGCGATTATCAAGCTCATCAGTCGTTTCTTCATCAAGGGTATCACTGTTTATCTCATCATCCACTTCAGATGCTAAAGCACCCAATCCCCAAGCGCGCATCATGATCAGATTATAGTCTAATATCGTTAAGGGATCATGGATGCCTTTTAATTCAAGAGCATTCAACTTACGAAAATGGGAGAAAACCGTGTTTTGTAATTGAGTGTTATCAGAATCAGTACAGGTGACGACGAGATCAATACTGCGCCCCCGAAAAAAGACTTCTCGTTCAGTTTCGACAGCAATGCCTTTATTTTCAAAGAATTGTCTATAAAAAGCTTTAGTGCTATCGTCAAAGGGTTCGTGCGAAGCAGTCATATCCGTTTTCCATTTTATTAACTGATGTTACGCAGCCTTATTCTTATATCGGTTATACAATCGCACGAAACATCACATCTTGATGCAGATATTCTTACAAAATGAATGGGCTATCGACTGATTGAAGTGGGCGGCTCAAATC
>QNEL01000243.1 GCA_003645185.1 Candidatus Parabeggiatoa sp. nov. 3 | reverse complement strand
TAGGTCATCTTGAGATAGCTTTAATCTCACAATCTTTGAATTATCACAATAGGCTTTAAAACTGCCAAATTGGGCTCATGTTACGCACATTTTAATGTACTTTGCATGAAACGGGTCGCACTGTTGTGTCTTCTGCAAACCCATCTCCATATTTTTTCCCACATAATGTGGTCTACTTTTTTGTATATCTCTTTGGATACGACGTGGCTAAAGTAGTTTGCCCATCCTGTGATGATTGGATTTAGCTTACTTATGACTGCTTCTTGTTTCGCTGATTTATTTCTCTTGAGTACATCGTGTATAGTATCTGTATGTTTCTTAATACTATTCTTACTGGGTTTTATCAGGGTTTTGAAGCCTTGCTTGTTGGTTGTTACTGGGTACTGCCTGATATTGAAACATAGAAAGTCAAAACCTGTAGATGTATGTGATATGTGCGTCTTAGCATCATTTAGCTCGACTCCCACTTTATCTTTACACCACTTGGCTATTCTTTCTTTGGCTTCTTTAATTATCTTCTCTTCTTTATGCAATACGACAAAATCGTCAGCGTATATTATCACGTTCAAACTATCCATGTTGTTTCTTTTACCGCCTGGCCATGTTTTTGCCCACTCTTTCAACATTGTTTCTAGCCCCATAAAGGCTATGTTGGCTAGTAAAGGGGATATAACTCCACCTTGCGGAGTTCCTTTTTCTGTTTTGTTGAACGTTCCTTTGTCGATTGCCCCAGCCTCTATCCAAGCTTGTATCTGTTTTTGGGTTTTCTTATCCGTCATTTGTATGACTTCACTTTCCAAAATTGCTTCTGGTTTAATGTTGTCAAAAAATGCCGTTAAATCACCCTCTAACACATATTTAGGTTTCCCTTTTATACTACTGAATATTGCTTCAATGGCATCATGCGTACTGCGGGCTGGTCTAAACCCATATACATTGGGTTCAGCCATAACTTCGTAAATTGGTTGAATACTACCTTTGCATAACTCTTGTTTGGCCCTATCCTCAATAACTGGGATTCCTAGTGCCCTGGTTTTCCCATTAGCTTTAGGTATGTGTATTCTCTTCAATGGTAATGTTTTACCATCTAATTCCAACTTGTCAGCTAACGCTAATCGCTGCTTTCCATCCTTGACTACTATTCCATCGACACCGGCTGTTTTTCTACCCCTATTATCTTGGGTAACTTTCCTAACAGCTAACAATTTGACTAATTTACTTGAATTCCATATTCTGCGTAATTTTCTAACTTGTTCAAAATCATGATATTCTACAGCCTTTGCAATACTATTTTCTAAACGTCGCGTATGTTTCCTGACTAACATCCAATTGATGTCTCGCCATTCTACATCTTTGACTTCATTGCTATTCCAAAATAAACTTGGATATATGCTATCTATATTCATTTCAGGTACTGAATTATTTAGTTAATATTATTACTCTTAGTTGACAATGTGTACGTCAGCGTATACCAAACATTACATTCGGCCATTAGCTTCTTACACAATCTTATTATTCAAATCCATTAAAGTTTGTTACACTCAACTCCATACCTTCTTGAGTAAGATTGGAATAATTACCCCGTTCCCAGAGATTGGCTATATTTGGACTTAGATACTATTTCTACACCGTGACAATGATTCTTGCGAACCCAGCCCCTATCATATCATCAGCTCATCATGATATGTGCTTTCTTGTCAAACACAGGTTACTACTTAGCTTGTTCCTGCTTAGTGTGACGACGTTTTATTATATCAATAGTTTCTCTCGTTATCATATCCAATTACCTAGCAACCACTAATAAGGCTAATCCTATTGTTGTCGCATTACACCCTGCTTTACCAGAAGTTTAACAATTCATCCCAATAAGGGTATTGGCCATAGACTATAGGTTGTCTAAGGAAAGCTCATCCTTGCGGATTATTCCCACAATTCTCTGAGTTATCATAAATAGGTATAATAAACCTTTTAAGCCTGTATTACGTGCGTTTTAGCACTTGTTACAGAACGGATCGCACTAAGCTTACACCACCGTCTTCAGTAAACTTAATGGCATTACCAATAAAGTTAATTAAGATTTGACGCAATTTACCGGCATCAGTCGTAATGAAATGTTCAAGTGTCGGTTCATGTTCTAAAATAAACTGAAGCCCTTTATGCTTCGCCCGAATACGCATCATTTCTGCAATATCCTTAAGAAGTTGATGAAGATCAACACTTTCTTCATTAAAGGTAACCTGTCCCGCCTCAATTTTAGACATTTCTAACACATCATTAATCAAAGCTAACAAATGCTCACCACTATGACTAATAATGTCTAGGTTTTCTAATTGACTGGGGCTTGTTGTCGAATCACGTTTTATCAAATCAGTAAAACCAAGAATCGCATGGAGTGGGGTGCGAAGTTCGTGGCTCATATTGGCGAGGAAAGTGCTTTTAGCTTGATTAGCGGTTTCAGCTTTTTATTTGGCTTTTTGCAACTCATGGTTCGTTTCTTGTAAACTCTCTTTTGCCAGTTTACGTTGTTTGATCTCTCGCCTAAGACTCCATGACCATAAAAAGGCGACACTCAAAATAACTAAAAAAACGCTCAAAACAATGGCGGCATATTGATAGATTGTTTCCATAGAAATGCCTCTTGGATCCACAATGCCAAACCACTTGTCATAAATTTCATCATATTGACCAGAGGCTTTAACAATGCTAAGACCTTGATTTAAGTGGGCATGCAATACAGCATTACCTTCTGTGACGGCGAAACCATAGCCACGACCATAGACATTAATCTTAGGGCCGGTCATTTCGAGATTGGTCAAGTTCAACTCCTTTGCAGTTATGAGGCCAACTAGCCTTGGCACTAGGGCAAAATCTTCCTGTCCTGAAGCAAGCAAACGGAGCGCGTCTGTCACCGTTTTGACTAAATGTATATGCTGAGTGATATGCTGTTCAACCAAGTAATCATGGGTAGCATCGCCCTGCATGACAATTATTTTTTTACCCTGCAATTCTTCTTCTGAATGAATCGTCTCTTTTCCTTTGCGAACAAAAATAGCGGCATAAGAAACCGTGTGTGGTGTGGTGAAATCAAAAACCTTTTCTCTCTCCTCGGAATAAGAGACAAGAGGCAGAGCATCAATTTCCCCATTTTCTAATGCGCGACGCACTTCATTCCAAGGCCCAACCCGAAATTTCACTTCAAATCCCATAACTTGAGCAACGGCTTTGAACAGTTCGACACTAAAACCATCAGCTTCACCTTTTTTGTTTTGCATGGCGAAGGGAAAATAGTCCAATTCACTACCGACAATCAGCTGTTTGGATAAATTTTTCTCCTGAATATCGGGATTATCTGCAAAGGCAAGAAATGGTAGAAAAGAAAATATTAGAGCAACTTTGTATGCAAAACTATATTGAGTCACTAATGTTATCATGTTGAACTCCAAAATAATAAAGCAAGTCCCAAATTATTAATAATATACTAAGGGCAACCACAAGGGATTGCCCCTACATATCACCCTCTTATGGTAGAGGCAATCCTTGTGGTTGCCCCCTCTACAATCTGGGCTTTCGCTGTGGATTGCCCAAAAATTAAAAATAAAACATCCAATACAACACACCTGCCCCAAGCAATAGGGCTAATAGCCCTAATATTTTCAACGTTTTTTGAGTCATTTCCTGATTAGAATCAAACTGATAGAATGGCGTTTTCAAGGAAACTTTTGGATCAATTTCTAGCTCAATACCGCGCTCGGTGAGAAACTTGATAACCGGGCAACGTTGTAAAGCGGTTTTGACTTGCTCTGGTGTTGGGGAATACCACTGTTCTTCACGAGGTAACTTGATCAAAGGCCCGTCATCTGCATCTGGATTCACCCATTGACAGGGAAACAATTCGTGATAGCGCAAGCCTAAATGAAAACCCAGTATAAGCAGGAAAGGCCCCCGTGCAATTCGATAAGGTTTAAGATAAATCGCTGTGATTTCTGACCATTTTGCAGACCAGTCACGATAGGAGATCATCGGCAGGAGGCCTTGCAAGAATGTCGGTAAGTGTGATTGATAACGAATGCCGTCGGCATCTAGGATCAGTTTTTCACGCTTCAAAAGCTGATATTGATAAAACAGCATCAAAACTGGCAGCAATGGAATCATTAAAATCAAGAGCGTTATTAAAACAAATAGCAGTAAATCTGCTTGAATTTTCTGCCAAAGTGCAGGCCAATCATCTACTAAGCCAATGTATAAGGCGAAGAGTAAGAGTATCGGAAAAACAAGCAAGGTCAAGATGAATGGCCTTTGTTGCTTTTTTGATTTACATAAAACCAGTGATTCTGGTGAGTGGGTTGACATGATGATTTTTCCTTGTTTTCCCTAGGTGGAAACCTAGGGCTATTCACATTTTCAGGGTTGAGGCATTTTGTTTGGGCGCTCCAACCTACGCAAAATAACAGGC
Source organism: Candidatus Parabeggiatoa sp. nov. 3 (assembly GCA_003645185.1). Classification (GTDB taxonomy): domain Bacteria; phylum Pseudomonadota; class Gammaproteobacteria; order Beggiatoales; family Beggiatoaceae; genus Parabeggiatoa. The sequence continues at coordinate 7,058 of QNEL01000243.1, read as the reverse complement.
ATTCCAATCAGGCAGAAGCAAAATAAATTTTGCACTCCAACCGAAGCAAAATAAATTTTGCACTCCAACCGAAGCAAAATAAATTTTGCACTCCAACCGAAGCAAAATAACATGCATTCCAATCAGGCAGAAGCAAAATAAATTTTGCACTCCAACCGAAGCAAAATAACATGCATTCCAACCTACGCAAAATTTGGAACGAAAATTAGGCCTACGCAAAATTTGGAACGAAAATCGCAATGAGGCCACTCTTTTTCAAGAGTTGCGGGCATTTTTAAAATATTGACGCATATCGGCATAAATCGGTGCCATGTTGATCTGATAAAAGGCTAATCCGCCTTTGCGTAACTGAATATCATGGATGGATTTTAACTCAAAATGTGACCAAGAATCTAAGTCACTTTTAAAAAAAAGCGTTGGCAATGTCTCATCCTTTAACGGTTTCAGTGCATAATCTTTTTGTAAGACATATTGATAGGTTTGTAGGCAGGTTGTATCTGTTAATTGGTTGATTCGCAGCAATCCCGGATATAAGGCTGCGCCAACGGCGCAGCCAACAAAGCAACCAATCATAATGCTTTCGAGCTTTGGTAGTTTCGCGGCAAGCAGCCAAAGCATTACTACGATGGCTATGACAACGCCGCCGCCTAGATAAATTTCATACAAGGCTCTTTGTGCATAAGTTTCTTGATTAATCAAGAAGTCAAGCAAACCATAACCTATAAAGGTAAATAATAAAACCATTGCGGCTAAGCTATGTGGATTAGATTCTAATGCAAACTCAGCAGCTTGGGGTTGTAAAACGGGTTCAACTTGTTCCATTTGAACGGTAACGCTCATTTTGTTGAAATACGCCATCACGGGACAAAATGGCAAAACATGCTTGGTTTGTAGCGGCGTAAACATTTGCCAATATAAAAACGGATGGGACATCTTCAGGCGCATTGGGATCAACCCAAGCACAAGGCTTGATTTGTCGGCGCTGTGAAGCGGTTTCAATAACCAACGTCATGGCAAGTGGCCCACGTCCCAATTTCTCTGGCTTTAAATAAGCGATTTTAATTTGTGACCACTTGATCAACCAATCAGGCTTAATCCACTGCAAAAACAAAGGTAAGGGAGATTGATAACGCATACCTACCTGTGTGAGGAATAAACGTTCATGATAGTGTGCCCGATACATATAGATCGGGGGCAAAAAAGACAAGAGAAACGAGGCAATCTTGAACAGTATCCAGGGTTCTTCCTGAATTTTTTCCAATGCACGAATCAAGCCTGTCATCCAATCTTCTGTGATCCATTTTAAGGCCTTTGGTTCCGCATCAAATAAGGTGAACAGAACCATGATGGGTAATAACCATATTGTGATGACAATGACTTTTTCCCAGCGTTTAGGATAATGGCTGCTAAAATTCTGCAAAACCACTTTATCATAAGAACTTAACATGATTTTTCTCTATTCTATTTTAGAAAGTCTGTATTCATCCTGAAACATTAACATTTATGGTTGGGACAAAGGATTGCCCCTACAAACCATTGGATGTGAGAGGGGCAATCTCTTGGCCCTTTACCTAAATAGATTTAGGGCTGGAGAAATCCAGTTGCCCTTTTTGAGAAATATCTCTATTCAAGTTGAAAAAGGCATTTTATTAAAGATTTCCCTGATGCTATGTACTTGTCAAGGAAATAGGATAATCCATTTTAAAGACAACACCAAAGCCTTCTGTACTTTCACAACTGATTGTACCTTGCAATTGGGTAGTAGTGAGATTGTAGCAAATATACATCCCTAACCCACTGCCGCCATGAGCGCGGTGGGTGGTAAAAAAGGGCTCAAATATTTTTTCCAAGTTTTCTGCCGCAATACCTTTGCCGTTGTCAGAATATTCTAAATGTAAATGCTTTTTTAAAAGTTGGACTTTGATTTTAATAACACCTGCATTTTGCCCCTCATTAAAACCGTGTATGAGGCTATTCATCAGCAAGTTGGTCAGAATTTGTTCTAATGCACCGGGTAAACTCTTTACCTTTAACAAATTGGGACAATCCACTTGAATTGAGATGTCGCTTTGTTTGAAGCGACTATGCAAGGTATTAATCGTGTCGTTAATCACTTCTTTGAGGTGAAATGAGCGCACTTCCTCAGAGGTTTGATCCACGGCGGTGCGCTTGAAACTGGTAACTAAGTTGGCGGCTCGTTCTAAGTTGGATAAGGTTAAATCGGAGCCTTTATTAATAACGTCTAACGCCGACAGCAATTCATCTACATCAACTTCTTCTTGTTCCATTAAACCATTGATTTTTTTAGATTCTTCTTGTAACATAGAGGCACTGCCAATAGCAACACCGAGAGGTGTATTGAGTTCATGGGCAAAGCCAGCAACCAATCGCCCAAGCGAAGCCATTTTTTCGCTTTGTACTAATTCTTGGGTTAACGCTTGGATGCGTAAATGGGTGCTGATACGCGCCAAGACTTCTTCTTGCTGTACTGGCTTGGTGATGTAATCCACACCGCCTACTTTAAAACCGTTAACTTTATCTTTGGTGCTTTCCAGCGCCGTCATAAAAATCACGGGGATGTTTTGGGTTTTTTCATCGGATTTCAAACGACGGCAGGTTTCAAAACCATCTATCCCCGGCATCATCACATCCAGCAAGATCATATTAGGCTGGGCAAATTGTGCGATTTCAAGTCCTGCATAGCCATCCTCAGCTAACAGAATTTCAAAGCCTTGTTCCTCCAAATAATCGCTTAAGACTCCTAAGTTAGTTGGGTTGTCATCCACAATCAAGAGAGTGTATCCTTGATTACGGGATTGAGTCGATATTTCAGTGTTCATTTTTATTTCTCTGTTGTCTGAATCAAAAATGATGAATGGTGAATGATTTAAATGACTTTTATCGCTTTGAAGAAAACGATTTGGGTTAAAAATGCCGATAACTCTTTGATTTAAAATCCATTTGAAGGGATTTATCTGAAAACCAAGTCGGTTCCATTTCAAAGGACAAATCGATTATTCACCATTCGTCATTCACCATTATGCATTGTTAGTCCCTTTTGAAATCCTCAATTAAAGCCAAGATTTGTTTTCTCTTAAAACCTTTAGCGAGTTCTTGTAGTTTGTTGGCAAACGGCCGATATTTCGGCTCGACGGCATCAAGCAGCAAAGCCTGTTCCTTAATTCGTCGCATGTTGCCCATCATCGCGAACTTGTGCAAAGCTTCTAACTCTTCCTGCTGTGGCGGTATCATTGGTGCAGACTTGGCTTTCTGGCTTTCTTCTGATGTTTCTAGCCCGATCTCTTTGTAAATCCATTCCAGTTTGAGATGTTCAACCAGTAGGCTAGAGAGTTTCTCCTCTTCGACGGGTTTGGGTAGAAAGGCATTACACCCGGCTATCCGACTTTTTTCTTGAGCCGCTTCAAAAACACTGGCGGAATTGGCAATGATTGGGGTGTTCTTGAACTCTGGCATCTGCCGTAAGATTTGAACGGCCTCAAAACCCGTCATCACTGGCATAACCAAATCCATAAATATCATATCGGGTTGAATTTCTTTAGCGAGCGCAACGCTTTCTTGACCATTACTGGCTTCAACGACATTAAAATCCAGTAATTTCAATAGACTGAGTAGAATTTTTAGGTTTTGCGGGTTGTCATCAACTATCAAAATGGTTCGCCGTTTTCCATGATAACCAATGACTTGCAGCGTCTTTTGCATGGCTTCTTCTTTGACATTAACTTTTGTCAATGCGATTTCAAACCAAAAGTGACTGCCTTTACCGAATTCGCTCGAAACGAGGATTTCGCTGCCCATCAATTCGACTAATTGTCGGCTAATGGCTAAACCTAAGCCGGTACCAGCGGCCCGACGTTTGGTATCGCCTACCTGTTCAAATGGGAGGAATATCTTATCAAGTTGTTCTTCTGTCATCCCGACACCACTGTCTTCTACTTCAAAGCGGATGAGTGCTTGATTGTCAGTCATTTCATTGGCGATTGACACGCGCAGCGTGACTTGGCCTTTATCTGTAAACTTAATGGCATTGCCCAGTAGATTAATTAAGACTTGCCGCAACCGTTTTTCATCTGCCTTGATGCCGGTAGGTAACTCACCCACCGCTTCATAAGAAAAGTAAACATTTTTCTGTTCGGCTCTCATGCGGATAATGCCTGAAAGGCTTTCTATAAAATTAGAAAAATGGAGGGTGTCTGGATAAAGTTCTAATTTACGCGCCTCAATTTTGGACAAGTCTAAGATATCGTTGATAAGCGTCAACAGATGGTTACCACTCTGATAAATGGTATTCAGACCACTGACTTGAGATTCTTCAAGATTCTTCCCCCGCCGGAGAATTTGGGCGTAGCCCAAAATACCATTGAGCGGTGTCCGCAATTCGTGGCTCATGTTGGAGAGAAAATCGCTTTTTGCTTGACTTGCCACTTTAGCGGCTTCTGTTTCAATCTCTAACTGCAAACTTTCGGCTTTCAATTGAGAAATGCGAATATGCGTTTGGATACGAGCCATCAGTTCATCTTTGGAAAAGGGTTTGGTGATATAATCATTCGCACCCACACCGAAACCCGTCACTAAGTCCTCAACTTGATTTTTCGCCGTCAATAACACTATTGGCAATTGATCAGCTTGCCATTTTTTCCGCAGTTTTTGAGTCACCTCATAACCGGTCATGCGCGGCATCATCACATCCAATAAAATAGCGTCGGGTTTGAGGCCCTCTTCTATCAGTGCTAACGCCTCTTCACCAGAGGAGGCTTGAATAATGCCATAGTTTTGCAAGGACAGGTAATTGGAAAGTACCTGTAAATTCACCGATTCATCATCCACAATTAAAATATTAAAACCGTTTGGTGTGATTGTCTGGCTCTTGGTTAAAGACGGTTGTAATGTGTCTACCTCAATCTTGGAGGCCGATTGCACTTTGGATAACGGGGACGTGATCACAGAAGAATGTTCAGACACCAATTCATCAGAAATAGGTAATGTAAACCTAAATTTAGAGCCAACTTTGGGTGTAGATTCAACTCTAATCTCACCACCATGTAGTTGAACTAATTGTTTAGTCACGGCTAAACCCAAGCCCGTACCTCCGTATTCTCTAGATGTAGAACCTTCAGCTTGTTCAAAAGACTTGAAAATGCGGTCTAATTTATCTGCTGGAATACCAATACCATTATCCGAAATAGTGATTTGTACTTGCTGTTCATTGATAGCTTGAGCTGAAATGGTAATATGCCCTTGTTCGGTAAATTTAATTGCATTACCAATCAAATTATGCAGAATCTGTTGCAAGCGATTTTCATCTGCAAATACAGCGGGTAAATCAAATTCAACTGTATTGACAAAATATAGCTCTTTCTGGGCTATCAATGGCTGACTAAGAGCCAACACCATATCAATAATGGAACGTAATTCAAGCGGTTTTAATTGTAAACCTATACCCTGATGTTTTAACTTAGAAAAGTCAAGAATATCATTAACTAAAGACGATAAACGTTTCCCACTAGTGGCAATCATAGCTAGATTAGCATTAGTTCGTTTATCTAACTCACCGGTAGCACCCTCTATCAGAGATTCTGCAATACCAATAATACCGTTGATGGGTGTCCGTAGTTCGTGGGAGGTGTTGGCCAGAAACTCATCTTTGAGTTTGTCCAAACGTTGCAACTCCTGATTCATCTCGCGGAGTTCTCTCTCTCTTTGCTTCAGTTCAACCGTCCGTTCTTCAACTCGCTCTTCCAGAGTGTCGTGAGCCTTTTGCAGTTCAGCCTCCGTCTTTTTTCTGTCGCTGATATCACGGAAGAGTTCAAGCTTCGATATGGTGCCGTCCAGATTTTTCAGGGGGGTGTCAAGCAAGTCAAAGGTCCTGCCTGACGGAGAAGTCCATTCCCATTGCACGGTTTTTCCGGCATGAACATTCGCATTCTTGCACCAGGGACAGATTTCGTTTCTGCCATGGAAGTAGGCATAGCACTTGCGACCCTGGTAGGGACCGAATTGCTTTTCGAGCACCGGATTGGCATACTCAATGTCACCTTCCCAGTTCACAATGTAGATGCCGTCCTGTATTGCCTCAAAGATGTTTTTCAGCTTGTCCTTTTCTGCTTGAAACGCTTTTCCTGCATCTTCGTGACGCTCCTTGCTTTTTTCCAATTCACTTTTTAGTTGAAGAATTTCTGCCACCAATTCTTCTGGGCTTTGGTCGGTGAGTTCTGCCCGTTCTGCCATGAGCGGGTAGGAATCATTTTTCATAAATGGTTTCTCCTATAGATTTGATAAATTTCTGTGTTAAAATAAACCGTTTTTGCGTCCATTTGCTTGCAATCATCTGCCCGCAAGATTTACCGTTCAGGCAGGAGCAGTCAAAGCTAATTGCCGAAACAACACTCTTTAGACATCATCGCCAAGGCCATACATCGAACAGAATCACCGGTGACAACAGCATTGACAAGTACCCATACAGTCACTCCTTTTGCGATATTTTTTCCAAGTCCCAATAACAGAAAAAACACGAACCACAAACTTGCCCACTTCAGCTACAGAATACATAAGCCGATGTCAGGGAGAACTGCAGTGGGCGTGGCAACAATAGCCTGCTTCTTTTTTCTTAGTCATACCTACTCACCTATCATCAGACAGGTAACTAAATAAAGAATCAAGATAATTCACTCTCCGTTGATAAATCAAATCAAATGAGTTGCAACTGGAGTTCTGGATGGGCTGTCTCATCCGACCGGCGATAACGTTCAAGCAAAATTTGCTTCACTTTTGTAAATGGAAGCCAACAATGTAGCTCATTATCGTGTAATCTCGCTAGAACATTGACCGCTGCATTCTGATCCGCTTGCATAACCGCCCCACACCCTTGGGTACAGTGAAACTTATCCCCAGTACGTTTGCCAAAGCATCCTTCCTTTAGAACAAGTTTGAGAGGTATACGCCGCATTGACCAGAACTACCCTAGAACCTCTTCGGGAAGCCACTATATCAATGGCCGAAGCCATTAAACCTTTTACCCAACCGCTTAATCGGCGATTGGT
>QNEL01000242.1 GCA_003645185.1 Candidatus Parabeggiatoa sp. nov. 3 | reverse complement strand
ATGAAATTCAACGCGCACTTGTAATAAGACTTTTAAACCGGCTTTAAATGGGAAGCCTGTGGCTTCCAAAAAACGTTGAAGTAAAGTTTGGGCCCGATGCTGCCAAAGCGTGGCACGAATTTTCGCGATTTCTTGCCCTTGATTATCATAATCGACGAGATCAAGATATAAGTGAACATTTTTGGACAGATTGACGATTTCAGCGCGTACCCAATAACGAGTAGCGTGTTTTTCGGCAATGGTTTTTTGAACACTTGATAATAATTCGTTGAGTGTGAGACTATTTTCATCAGGTTTATCAAGGGGTTGAGGATTGCTTTGGGGTAACCATTTGGTAAAGGGCTCGGTTTCAAGGCCGGGGGGAATGAACCATTTTTTTTCGGCCCAATCAAATTTCGCCCCCAATTTTTTCGCCTCATCCTTTTCAGAATAGGGGCAATCTAAAAATATTGACATGTTTTAATTTGATCTCTATTTAATATCATGCAATTAATAATGTAGGGTGGGTAACGTCTTTTTGTTGCCCACCTTAAGCTTAGATGGAATAAACGGATTTTAAATATCGGCATGTTTTAATTTGATCTCTATTTTATATCATGCAATTAATAATGTAGGGTGGGTAACGTGGTTGCCCACCTTAAGCTTAGATGGAATAAACGGATTTTAAATATTGACATGTTTTATTTGATCTCTATTTAATATGATGCAATTAATAATGTAGGGTGGGTAACGTGGTTGCCCACCTTAAGCTTAGATGGAATAAACGGATTTTATTTAATTAAATCAACCTCCTATTCAAAAATGACTAACGACAACGACATTTCAATAAACGAATTACTTTCTTTACAATCTGCCCTCACTTGTCAACCGCGTCAACGCCAAGATTGGGGGCATTTATATGGCAGTAGTGCGGGTTTAGTGATCAGCATCGTCGCTCAAAAAACCCCCTTAATTGTCATCACCCCAGATTCATTCTCTGCACAACGCTTAGTTGATGATATTCAATTTTATGCTGTCGCCGATTTGCCCATTTTGAGTTTTCCCGATTGGGAAACCTTACCTTATGATAGCTTTTCGCCACATCAAGATATTATCTCTGATCGTTTGACAACTTTATATCATTTACCCGATATTGAAAACGGCGTATTGATATTACCCGTCTCGACTTTGATGTACCGTGTTTCACCGCTAGACTATGTGAGAGCGAATAATCTATTAGTCACCACGGGCCAACGTTTAAATCCACAAAAATTGCGGCAACATTTAGAACTCAGTGGATATCGTTGCGTCACGCAAGTTGTCGAACATGGTGAATTTGCAGTGCGCGGTAGCTTATTCGACTTGTTTCCCATGGGCTCTGATATCCCTTATCGGATTGATTTATTCGATGATGAGGTAGAGAGCATTCGCAGCTTTGATCCAGATACGCAACGTTCGTTGACGACTCTACACGAAATTCGTTTGCTTCCTGCGCGTGAATTTCCCTTAAATAAAGAATCCATTAATCAATTTCGCAGCCAATGGCGTACCGCCTTTGGCGGTGATCCCTTACGTTGTCCATTTTATGAAGACGTGGTGAGAAATCAACTCGCCCCTGCTGGTATTGAATATTATTTGCCGCTTTTTTTTGAGCAAATCCACAGCTTATTTGATTACTTACCGACTAATAGTGTCATCATGACATTAGAAGGCGTGTTAGAAACCGCAGAGCAATTTTGGCGCGACATCACGGATCGTTATGAACAATTGCGCCATGATATCGAACGCCCTATTTTGCCACCGGCCCAGTTATTTTTACAAGCCAATCAAGTCTTTGAACAGGTACACGCTTATCCACACATTCATCTGCATCAAAACGAAACCGATAAAAGCGGTGGGATGAATTTTGCCACTGAACCGCCTCCCAATTTGTCTGTTGACGCACGTTCGCAAAAACCCTTGGCAACATTGAAAGCGTTTTTAGAAAGCTTTGAAGGCCGTGTACTCCTCGCAGCCGAAACCACGGGCCGGCGTGAAAGCTTATTAGAATTGCTCAATAAGCACACCTTAAAACCAAAAATCGTAGACGATTGGCAAGCGTTTTTAGACAGCGATGCGCCTTTATGTTTAACCGTTTCGCCACTTGAACAAGGTTTGATATTAAAAGACAGGCCTTCAAGCGTAACCGCTGTTCAGGAAAGCGAAGCGCAAACGGCAGACGATCAAGCCGCGCTTCTGGAAATCAAGGCAACGCCGCCTTCTGAAAAACAGGATGATCAACTAGCTCTTTTTAAAACGGCTGAAAGCCTTGAAAAGCAAGCTGATCAAAAGGCTTCATTGGCAGTCATCAGTGAAACACAGCTTTTTGGTGAACGGGTTGCACAGCGTCGTTTTCGCAAGAAAACCACACAACGTGATGTAGATGCCATAGTGCGTGATCTCACTGAATTGACTATCAGTGCGCCCGTAGTACACGAAGAACATGGAGTTGGCCGTTATCAAGGATTAATCACATTAAAAGTGGATGACATAGAAGCCGAGTTTTTACACCTAGAATATGCGAAACAAGATAAACTCTATGTACCCGTTTCATCCCTCTATTTGATCAGCCGTTTTACAGGCATCGATCCAGAACACGCCCCGCTACACCGTTTAGGTTCAAAGCAATGGGAAAAGGCGAAACGTAAAGCCGCTCAAAAAGCGAAAGATATTGCCGCCGAATTACTGGATATCTATGCGCGACGCGCCGCCAAAGAAGGGCATCAATTTCAAATCAATCAAACAGATTATGAAGCCTTTGCCCAAGCCTTCCCCTTTGAAGAAACCCCAGATCAAGAAGAAGCCATTCAAGCCGTGTCAGACGATATGGCATCCACACGTCATACCGACAGATTGGTTTGTGGTGATGTCGGGTTTGGTAAAACAGAAGTCGCCATGCGAGCCGCCTTTATAGCCGTCATGGATAGCCAACAAGTCGCCGTCTTAGTGCCCACCACCTTACTTGCCCAACAACACGCTCAAAATTTCCAAGATCGTTTCGCCGACTGGCCCGTGCGTATTGAACAACTCTCACGGTTTCGCACCTCAAAACAACAAACCGCCGCCTTAAAAGCGATTGCTGAAGGCAAAGCGGATATCATCATCGGCACCCATAAGCTATTACAAAATAGTATTCAATTCAAAAACTTAGGCCTGGTTATTATTGACGAAGAACACCGTTTCGGGGTGAAACAAAAAGAACGGTTTAAATCGCTACGCTCAGAAGTCGATATTCTCACCCTCACCGCGACACCCATTCCCCGTTCCTTGAATATGGCCCTATCCAATATACGGGATTTATCCATCATTGCCACCCCACCGGCCGGCCGTTTAGCCATTAAAACCTTTATCAGAGAATGGCAAGGGCCCTTGATTATCGAAGCCATAATGCGCGAATTAAAACGCGGTGGGCAAGTGTATTTTCTACATAATGACATTAGCACGATAGAGAAGATGGCATTAGAAATAGAAAAGCTGGTACCGGAATCACGAGTACAAATTGCCCACGGCAAAATGCGAGAACGTGAACTTGAAAAAGTCATGCAAGACTTCTATCACCGTCGTTTTAACGTCTTAGTCTGTACCACGATTATTGAAAGCGGGATTGACGTACCGACAGCCAACACGATCATTATCAACCGTGCCGACAAACTCGGTTTAGCGCAGTTATACCAATTACGCGGAAGAGTGGGCCGCTCGCATCACCGTGCATACACATACTTGATCATACCCCCGCGTCAAGCGATGACAAAAGATGCCCAAAAACGCATCGACGCAATAGGGGCATTAGATGAATTAGGCATCGGCTTCACCCTCGCCACCCATGATTTAGAAATCCGTGGCGCAGGCGAATTATTAGGCGGTGAACAAAGCGGCCACCTACAAGAAATCGGTTATAGCTTATACACCGAACTACTCGAACGCGCGGTTAATGCCCTCAAATCGGGAGAAGAACCGGATTTAGAACAGCCCGTATCAAACAACACCGAAGTGAATTTATATACGACAGCCTTATTGCCCAACGATTACATACCCGATGTGCATACCCGTTTAATCCTGTACAAACGGATTGCCAATGCAGCCGATGAACACAGCTTGGATGAGATTCAAGTTGAACTGATAGATCGATTCGGCTTACTGCCTCAACCCGCAAAAGCGTTGATCCGAACGGCCGAAATCAAATTGAAGGCCACGCCTTTAGGGATTCGTAAAATAGATTTTGGCAGCAAAGGGGGTTACATCTTATTTAATGAAAAGACAAACGTCGAACCACAAGCCATTATCAACCTGATTCAAATGCACCCGACTGATTATCGCTTAGCCGGGCAAGATAAATTGAACCTATTGATAGAAATATCAGACTTTTCAGAACGTTGTCAACGGTTGGAAGGGATTTTGGAACAATTCAAAACGGCTGGTTAAATTTAGGGTTGCGTTAAAAACGCTTTACCTCGATCACAGAGGGGCACAGAGGGGCACAGAGAGTTGAGGAATGACTCTGTGTTTCTCTGTGCTCTCTGGGTTGAAAAAAATCGAATCGAAAAGTAACTTCATTCAATTTGTTCACAAGCTTAGGGCCTTGCAAAGTAAATATAGCCAGGTTGTTGGCTAGATACGCCATGATCAATTGCAAATAAGATTCTTTCAAGAAAACCATGAAAACCTAATACCATTGGGCCTTTCCAATCTGGCATAACAATAAAGGAACCATCCACTTCTAAGTCATGCCCTCTTCCTTGTTCAGCAAGTAAACTAACAGCAATACGATGCACATTGCCAGTAAATTTTCCCAATCTGGTTGAAAGCGTAATTGGAATATGAGCTGGAATAGACAATGTTTTATCTTCAAGTATCTTTTCAGCTTATTTGCCACCAATGATTGACCACTCAGCAGCAGTATCTAACAAGGCAATATTTTCGATATTCGCTTTTTCAATTTTACAATGTACGCCAACAATGAGTTTATTGATACCTTGCCAAGTTTCAATGTGAAGAGGCGCACATCCTGTCCACGGCGAAAAATGACAATCATTAGGTGCTGGAAAGGGTTTCATAATGTTTAGTTTTCGATGGGCATAAATGCAATGTCATGGGTTAATTTACCGGATTTTTCTAGAGTTTGACGTAAAATGGTCAGATTATCATGGCTATCAATTAAAACGCCCTTTGAGAGGGCTACCCATAAGCCCTTAAACTTTTCGGCATTTTTCTTGAGCCATTGGTAATTTTCATTCAAACCAACACCAGTTGCCTCATTTTTCACCGAAACTTGAGGTTCTTTTAATACCAGCTGCCACTCTTTGAGAGTAGTACTCAAGATACCCGCCTTGCTGGCTTGGGATAATCGTTGTCGTGCTTCCATGATACGATGGTTTTCAACCAATTGTTTAATCTCATTTTCCCATTCTGTGACGCTGGGATGAGCGTTTTGTTTGATCATAGTCGTTTCTCCTTTGGTTAGACTCATCATTGTTTTTCTTACAAACTTGGATTCTCATTATAGGGAGCCGTGAAAAAAAGAGTCTGAATCAGATAGATTAACCGATCTTAAAACAGCAAAATTCTGTCAAACTTCGTTCATGAAGCTAATCTGCCATTCCTGATTCAGACAGATTGGTTATTTAGGAATTATTTTACCCATAATGTCTACCTTTTGTTGTTCAAACCTTTCTTTTCTTGATAAATTAGATAGAACGCAGATTCTCATGATGCTCATGATTAACACTGATTAAAATCTTTCGATTAAAAAAAAACAGCGCCAGAACGGAAAGAAACATTTTTGCGGACTGAAGCGTCTCTTGCGTCTCTTGCGTTATGTTTGTTTTGTGTTACTTAAAAAAACGAAACGGTAAACAGTCATTGTTCATAGCCGTTGAAAAATAAATCAAAATACATTGTCGCGCCATCCCTAAAAATACCAGCCCCAAAAATTAACAATGCTTAATTAACAATGCTTAATTAATAAATAAAGAAAAAAACGCAAAAATTAATAAAGAAAAAAACGCAAAAGACGCAAGGGGCGCAATGCTGATTTTTTTCAGGCCTCAGAAGATTTATTAATCAAAAGCCATATTCATGATAAATCAATAGGTTATGGGTTGTTATTTGGCCTCAAGATTTTGACGATGAATTATCAATGAATTATCAATGAAAGTACATAATCGTAAGCTGTTGAAAACTAAAGTTAATATTTTTTCGATGAATTATCAATGAATTATCGATGAATTTTTGATGAATTTTTGATGAATTTTGAGGGGGCCATTTTTTTCAAGTCATTGAATATTAAAGCGATTTAATTATTGGCAGACACATTGCTCAAATTGCGAAAAATGGCTTGCTATAAACAATAATCCTGTGATGATTTAGATTAGAAGCGTTGTGCGTCAAGGCGGCTTTGTATCACAAAATTGACAGCAAGTAAATATTTTCAACAAGGTGAAAAAAAAGCTTGACATTTATTTTTTGTTAATAAATACTGTCTGCTTGTGCGATTATAAATTTTCCCTCGTTTTGCTAATCCACCAATCAATATGTTTTGTACGGTTATTATGCGATTGTGGGTAGTCCCTACAAACCCGTGGTCTTACAAATCAATGACTTGTGTGAGTGGCTTCGGTTCGATTTTGCCACTTCTAATACACGGAAAATTATTTGACTCTGACCCCAAATTATTACTCCCATCAGGAGGGGTTAGGGGAAGGGCCTTTTAAGGACATTTGTATGAACAGTGAAATTGAATTAAAACAACTTAAAAGTATAATGAATGTTGGATCTAAAGTTATTGTTGCTCGTTTTATTGGGTACACTGGGCATGGGCCTTTCATTCGCAGCCCAAGCTGATATGAAGTGGATTGAAATACCACGACGTTCTTCCCCAGCCTGCCCTAGCGTTTGTCAAAACTCAGACAACTATAAATTTGCTGTGCCGGCTGGTATCCACAAACCAACTGGGAAAATATTTTAGGTTTGTGCCACCACATTTGGGTACAGGATGGCGAGTAGGCTACAATATAGAATTTCGATGCGACGTGTGTTTTGCCCAATGGCATAGAATGAATAGTGGAAAAAATTCTTATGGGGAACATTATCTTTGTCTGTGTACTGATAAAGAGATGCCACCAGTAACAAATGTTAAGGATATCGAAGACTATTTTGTCTATGATGATTTAACGTTGGAAATTTTACCTAAACATAAGGAGGGCACTGAAGCATTTAAAAAAGCGGATTATATGAGAAAGATATCAGACTTAAACCACAAAAAATTAATTCGCATGAGAGAAAAAGTCGTGAAAGATATAGAAAGAAATGGGCCGTATGAAAAGCATGAAAAGCTATTGCCTCCTTTTTATTCTATGTTGTTTCAGTTAAAATTTTTATAATTTTTGTTTCCAACACTCCAACCATTGAGCATTTGTGATGATGAATTACTTGACGCTAGAGCGCATTCCCGCACGGAAATGGTGGAAACGAGAAACAAAAGATGACGGTTAATTTTACTCTGACCTCAATTATTTTAAGAAAATTACAATGGCTTGAACAGATAGAGATTACCCCACCCAAAAATTATGGATTGAAAACAAACACGGTGAGTCATTTTCCGAAATTGATCAATTTACTGATTAAAAGATTGCAAAAAGGTGAAATACAACATGTTGGGATTATTGCCGACGCTGACTATGTGGCGGTGGTTTTCAGCAACGTTGGAATACTTTAACAATTAACTCATTTTGTGAAAAAAGGATTCACTATTGTAGATTTAGCCAGTAAATTAAAAGAGTTGTTAAAAGAGCAAGTGTAGTATAAGTTAAAGTAGGGGTAGATAGAAACCCACCATTATATATATGGAAAGTAAAATATTGAATATATATCATTTAATTCACGAGGAACTAAAAATGTTAGATTTATTTCAGAATTTACGTATAGCAGAAGAAAATTTACACCCAAAATTTAAAATTTTGAGGGATATTTTGAAGCTGACAGGCGAACAAGAAGTTTTAAAAGAATGGACAGATGGTTTTATTGATAGAGACAATAAAATAATCAAAGAGTTTCAAACAACTTTTCATTCATCTTTTTGGGAATTTTATTTGTTTTCTTTTTTCAAAGAAGCAGGTTTTGAAATAGATTTTTCAAAAAATAGCCCTGATTTTATTATTTCTAAACCAGAAAAAATTCTGGTTGAAGCTGTTGTATCTAATATTAAAAAAGATGGAAGAACAGAAAATACAAGAAATCAGGATGATTTATGGAGCATGTTGATACCTCCTTATTTAAGAAAAGATTTTTATAATAACTTAGATGAGTCAATTGTAAGACATTCAAATGCAATCACTAGTAAAAATAAAAAATATATTGATCAATACTCCAACTTAAAATGGGTAAATGGAAATGAACCATTTGTAATAGCATTAAGTGCTTGTGATCAAGTTAATTATGGAAATGAATTTTATTATCCTTTAATGGCTTTATTGTATGGTTTCTATTTTGATGTGAAAACTGAAGAATACATAAAAAAAGATTTTATTATTAAACCAAATACAAAAAAAGCTCAAATACCTCTTAATATTTTTTTGAACATGGAACATATTTCGGCAATAATATTTTCATGTACTACAACTCTTGGTAAACTAAAATCTTTAGCTATATCTCAAGAAAAATCAGATAAGATAACTAATTTTGTAATGAGCATTAGACACGATGATGAATTTCCTCATTACAAAATACAAGAAGTCACAAAAAATACACCAGAATATTTATCTGATGGTGTATTTATTTTTCATAACCCATATGCAAAAAATCCATTGTCAAAGGAACTATTTCAAAAGACAAATGCTGTTCATATAACTATAAAAGATAACGCATTATCTTTTTATGGGAAAAATATTCCAATAGTTTCTAGATTTAATTCTCCAAAAATTCCAGAAGAATTAAAAAGAATGATTCAATATAAAACTATATGTGAATTTAATAGAATGTGTGACGATAACAAATGGACAGATGCTGAATGGATAGTAGAAAATTTAACGGAAGATGAGATGCTAAAATTATTAGAATTACAAATTATCTGTTTGGAAAATAAATTATGTGAAATAAATTTTGAAGATTTAAAGAAGATGCATTTAGATAATATTAGACATTATACCGATTTAAATGACAGCCATTTCATAATTCCAAGGCATGAACATTAACCTGAAATTATGCAACCCACAGCAGGTTTCTAGCAAGCGTAGGGTGCGTCCCACGCACCATTTAATTATATAAGGTGTATTTTTTATGGTGCGTAGGACGCACCCTACGCTCGCTGAGTCCTAATCAATCAGTCAGGTGCGTTGTCAGACGATGAAAAACTTGACGAACTTCGTATAAATATCTACTCGGAACGGAAAAGCATTTGAAGGGCGTATTTGCACGATCAATTGGAATTCTTCGTAAAGATTATGAAAAATCATTTTATTAAAAACATAAGCATTGAAAATTTTAAATGTTTCCAAAAGTTACACATTGAGGGCATGGAAAACGTTAATTTAATCGGTGGCAAAAACAATGTTGGAAAAACGGCCTTTTTAGAGGCGGTAGAATTGTTGGTGTCTTCAAATGAACCATACGAGTTAGCGGTTAATATTTATAACCTGTTAACCCGGCGACAGAGCCATCAAGATTCAAGCGATTTCATCCTTGATTTTATCAAAGAAGATGAACGTCAAATTAAAATGAGTACCGACTATAAAAAATGTGAAATGTGCTTGAATGTCCAAGCGGATAGGGTTGATTTTGAACCAGAATTTGGTGAGGAAAGAGAGAATCTTATCCCAACAACTTCACTCTCATTAGCCATTAATGGTGATAAAAAATCATTCCCAGTAGAAAGATTATTGAGACCAACAGCGTTTCTTATGCGCCAATTCTCAAAAATAGATAAAGTCAATTTCATTGATTCGGCAAAACCCCGGGAACGAGAAATAGCTATTCTCTATGGCTCGTTAGTTGATTTAGATCGTGAAGATTTTTTGAATGATTCTTTACGAAAATTTGATGACAATCTTATCTCTATCAAACAAAGAGTTACCAAAAACAACGTCATTTTAAAACTTAAACTGAAAGATAGACAAACACCCGTGTTGCTATCTTCATTGGGCGAGGGTCTCAACAGATATATTGCCATTCTTTGTGCGATATGGGCCGGCAAAGAGGGTTTTTTGTTAATAGATGAAATAGAAAACGGGATACATTATACCAACTACTCAAAATTATGGCAGCTCATTTTTCAAGCCAGTGCTGAAGCTAATTGTCAACTGTTTATCACTTCCCATTCTAAAGAATGTATCGAAGCCTTTAATCAGTTTCAGCTTGAAGATCAAAGTAATCGTGGGGCATACTTTGAATTCTACAAAAATCTGAAAACCAATATGATCACCGCCTCAAAACGAGATAAAGAACAATTAAACTATTCCTTAACTCATCAAGGGAGGATGCGAGGTGAGTAAAAATATTTTAATTGTTGAAAGCGAAAATGATCAATATTTTATCGAATCCCTGAAGGAATTCTTGAATATTTCTGATGTGGATGTTGATACACCGATTTGCACGATTGATGATTATGAGTGTTTGAATGGCTTATCAAAAGCAAAATTAGAGTCCAAATTACAAGAACTCATCATTGAGATTGAAAAAAAGGGAATTGAAAAAATAGGTATTATTCTGGATGCCGATTTAGAGGGCGTTGCGAAAAGAATTGAACTCATCAATGAAGCCTTAAAAATCATAGATAAAGATTTGAATCTCACTCGCTGTAGCCATTTTACCCAAAGCGAAAGTTTAGCGATTGAAATAGCTTGTTATATAACCAATGTAGAAGGTTATGGCGAACTTGAAACCGTTCTGAAAACGATAAAATCAAAAGATTCTCCTTTTGCTGATTGTTTGTATGAGTGGAAAAAGTGTTTAGAAAAACAAAATCGAGCAATCAAAGACAAAGATTTTGATAAATTTTGGGTAAATACTTATCAAAGATTTGACTGTTGTACTAAAAAAGAACAGAAACAAGCTTTCCGAAAATGTAATCCAGAAGCCAGTATGAAAAAAGATATTTGGAATTTTGAACACAATGTCTTAGATGGATTAAAAGAATTTTTAAAATTGTTTTGATTATCCATTGCCCAAGCCAAGCCTGTGTTTGTCAATTGAATAATTGGGGTCAGAGTAAAATTAATGTGAGACAATAATGTCTGTCACAAATTAAAAAGATGATTCATGGCAAGCCCGCGTAGCCCGCGTAGGTTGGACTGAGGAACGAAGTCCAACAAAAGAAAATAGAGAAAATAGGGGACAGACCACGTTTTCTCAATCTAAGTTGGTAGGCAACCTCTTGCCTAGCACCTGACTTTGATTCAATTGGGCCATCTTCTGGCACCAGATTTCAAAAGATAATCCACTCCCACCATGCGCTTTCAAAAACTATCCACACGATTAAAAAAGCCCCATTTCCATTTAGCCACCCAGCAATACCATGCTTCCATCACCCAAAAAATCCTACCCT
>QNEL01000241.1 GCA_003645185.1 Candidatus Parabeggiatoa sp. nov. 3 | reverse complement strand
TCTATATGCTTCGCGTCTCTATATAAGGGATTGTTGTAGAGACGCGATGCTTCGCGTCTCTATATGCTTCGCGTCTCTATATAAGGGATTGTTGTAGAGACGCGATGCTTCGCGTCTCTATATCGCACCATCGCGTCTTTGCGAAGCTGAGACGCGAAGCTGAGACGCGAAGCATCGCGTCTCTACAGGTTTCTACATCGCACCATCGCGTCTTTGCTATGCAGAGACGCTTCGCTACGACGCGAAGCTGAGACGCTTCGCTACGACGCGAAGCTGAGACGCGAAGCATCGCGTCTCTACAGGTTTCTACATCGCACCATCGCGTCTTTGCTATGCAGAGACGCTTCGCTACGACGCGAAGCTGAGACGCGAAGCTGAGACGCGAAGCTGAGACGCGAAGCATCGCGTCTCTACAGGTTTCTACATCGCACCATCGCGTCTTTGCTATGCAGATTTGCTACGCAGAGAGCATCGCGTCTTTGCTATGCATAGACGCGAGGCTGAGACGCGAAGCTGAGACGCGAAGCTGAGACGCGAAGCATCGCGTCTCTACAGGTTTCTACATCGCACCCAAGCATCGACGCTTCGCGATCGTAGAGACGCTATTGCGAAGCGTCTCATCGAAGCCAAGACGCGAGGCATCGCGTCTCTACATACAATTTTAAGCCCATTGTTTGTTCGCTATTAACGTTGGACATCATAACTGATAACTGATAACTGATAACTGAAATGTCTTTAATCAAAAAACCACCTAAATTACTTTTGCGTCGTGTGGGACGCGCTCTTACTGATTATGCCATGATTGAGAATGGGGATAAGGTTTTATTAGGGCTTTCAGGCGGTAAAGATTCCTTATCTCTATTACATATTTTAGCGCATTTGCAACGCTACGCGCCTATACGTTTTGAGCTAGGGGCCCTGACAGTTGATCCACAAATTCCAAGCTTTGATCCTTCGCCACTGAAAGACTATCTCGAACAATTATCAATTGATTATTATTATATCAAGCAACCTATCATGGAGGAAGCCAAAAAACATTTACAGCGTCACTCATTTTGTGCTTATTGCGCTAGGATGAAACGCGGTATTATGTATCGCATTGCCCGTGAACAAGGTTATAATGTGTTGGCATTAGCGCAGCATCTTGATGATTTAGCTGAAAGTTTTTTGATGTCGGCCCTTTATAATGGGAGTTTAAGAACGATGAAAGCACAATATATCAATGATGCTGCTGATGTGCGGGTTATACGCCCTTTGGTGTATGTTCGTGAGAGGCAAACGGCCGCTTTTGCAGAAGCGGCACAATTGCCAGTGGTTCAAGACAGTTGCCCTGCCTGTTTTACAGTGCCTACCCAGCGCGAACATATAAAAACCCTACTTGCCGAAGAAGAAAAGAAGAATGAACCTGTTTTTCAAAATCTATTACATGCAATGCGCCCATTGATGGTGAAACAGGTGATGGAAAATGGAAAATTGGGAAAATCGGTCATTAACAATGACAAATGAACAAAAACGGATAAAATAGCTTTCAATAAGAATTGTTTTATAATTCATTGAGTTAACCTGATTCAATTCAACCCTTTGATAAATCCAGTTTTTTAATTTTATACGAATTGAAAAAATCAAAAAAATCAAAAAAGCCAATTCCCAAATCCCAAATTGAGTCTCAATAAAACGAACTCAATACTTTAAATTTTATTAAAATCATCTATTTTGTCAAAAGCGGGTTCTTTTTCTAAGTTGCTCTTTAAAAGGGTTTCTAGGCCGGATAATCCACCTGCATTCTTTTCAATGTCACGCGCATTCCTTTCAATACCCTGAATAATGGCTTGCCCCATATCACGGCTTATATCCGCATTGCATAATTCAAAAATCCTAAAAGCCGCGTTAAGACGAACATTAATAGGCGTTTCCGTATCCGTCAAGAGCGCCTCAACAACATCCAATGCAATAGCCGCTAGATGTTGTACCCGCTGATGACAAACACTATCTGTTTGATATTGATTTAACATGTTTGAATAAAATCCCAATAAATAAATACAGGTTTGAGTTTGAGGGTATCAAGTTGAGTTTCTTTGAAACTAAACCTTAGCCACCGAGTTTTTGCTGTAAAACGCACTCATTTTAGGTGAGAAAGTGAGTCATTTATAGCAAACACGACATGATTTTGTACTATTTTTAAGCATTTAGTTGTTTATTTTCAGTGAGTTAGTCAATCATTTCAGTATCAAGTCATGCGGTGTTTGCTATAGTTTCATGTCAATTGAGTGATTTTTGGGAGAAAATTTTAAGTTAAAATTTTTGTCAAGCTAAGTGTCTCAGAAAAAATAAGTTGAACATTTTTTTCCAAATAAATAAGTACTGAACCATAAATTTTCAGGTATTTTAATAGAAGCAACCAAAAGAGGGTTGCCCTTTGCGGTAAAATACCTGTTTATTTGTGCTTCAGTACTTACTCAATTTGAATTTCGGTTATTAGGAATTTGTTAAGGTTATTTTTGCTTAGATACTAAGTCTCTCTCCAATTGTTCATGATATTGTCATCATGAACAAGATATACTAAAATCCAAAATGATCAAAGCTTTTTTTGAGAAAGAAATTATAATGTCTGCCAAGCCAACAGATTCTCGAACAAACTGCCAAAAAATATAAACCCGTTATACAAAACACACTTAAAAAGTGTGAAAATGTTAAATTCTTGTTTTAATGCGTTTTTCTATTGACTTTCAATCTTTTATATCGGCAAGAAGTTTAATTTCCAAACGAACCTTCGGTGTGCAAAGCTCAAGTAACTTCGCTATGCTTCATAAATCCCTTGTACTTTTACTATAGATTAAACACTATGCATGATTTAGAAATATCAAAAAAACGAACTGACGATCCTTTTAGCCCAACGCAACATCGGTATTATTTGACACCAGAATTGAATCAACGCATCAATCTGATTCAGCATTTGATACAAAACAGTGAACAACTCTTGTTTGTGTTGGCAGAAACCGGCTGTGGTAAAACCGCTCTATCGAAGCAATTAACCAAAATCGCAGAACAACATTGTGAACATTGGTGGACATATACCCTCAACAGCAGTCCAGCTTTATCAACCGAAGCCTTGATAGCAACAATACTTGCCGCCTTTAATGTTCGTCAGGAGGGTAAACCCATTCAAGTGTTGCAAGAAAGTCTGCGTAATCATATTGCGGCCACCCGTTATAATGGGCAATTACCCGTGCTATTGGTTGATGATGCCCATAAATTGCCTTTGGCAACCTTAAAATTTATTGTCGAATTAGCCATGCAAGGTGAACAACTCAGTCGTATGCGAGTCGTACTGTTTTGTGAACCGCAAATCACCAGCATTTTAGCAACCCCAGAATTTGAAATAGTACATAATACCTTAATTCATACACTGGATGTCCCCCCCTTTTCTAAAACCCAAGTGCGCGACTATCTCCAATTTCGATTACAAGGTACTCAATACACGAACATTCATCCCTTTAGTAGCGATGTGATCAAAAAAATTTACACAGAATCGGAAGGCATTGTCGGAGATATCAACCTATTAGCGCAACAAATTTTGCGGCAATTTGCAGAATCCAGAAACGAACAACCCTTACCCCCCTCCCTCTCTTCTTCCAAATGGCTATGGGGTATACCCATCGTCATGGTATTGATTGGCATCGTAATTTATTGGCAGTATCTAAAACCACCGGTTTTACCACCTGAAGTGCCTACAGAACAAGCGCCAGTCTCCATATTAGAGAACCAAGCCACCCAGCTTCAAACTGAAAAGACAACTCATCCCACAACCCTCGAACAGTTTTCCAGCTTCTCAACACCTAACAATGCCACTCAACCAGTCGATTCCGCACGCTTAAATTCTGCCAAAGACAGCGTTTTATCAGACTTAAAGTCTCGTCATGATATCATACCGACTGAATGGCTAGGAGAGATTAAAAGAGAAAACTGGCTGCGTCGTCAAAATCCAAATGCCTATACATTACAAATCTTAGGTGCCCATGATAGGCTGACTTTAAAAAAATTCTTAAAAAAACATAAACTAAAAGAGGTAGCCCTGTTTCAAACGACTTATAACACTAAAGAGTGGTATGTATTAGTTTATGGCATTTATCCTAACCACAAACAGGCACTAGCAGCACGCGAAACACTGCCCCCCTCATTATTAGAAAGCACCCAACCTTGGGTACGCAGCTTAGGCAGTGTACAAAAAAGTATCAACCAACGGTAATGCCTACAAGAAACTTTTGTTACTGCCCTTGTGAAATAATTTACCTGAAAAAAAACCTCTTTACGGCGATCACAGAGGTACACAGAGGTACACAGAGGTAAAAGATGAAATTAAGGAGCAGCTCAAAAATAACTTCCTCAATCCTTATACACCACTATTGAGGTTTATAGAGGATATCGGGGGAAGTTCATTTTTCATCGATCCTTATTTATACTCTGTGGTACTCTGTGATACTCTGTGATCTCTGTGTTAAAAATAAAAAACCTCTTTACGGCGATCACAGAGGTACTTTTTAATCCATATTTTCCAAAGGGGGTTGTAAGGATTTCGGAAGTACTAATTCTATTACAACTCCTTTCTTTTCTTCACGGTTATAGGCATGACACCTTCCCCCAGCATCCCATATCAGTGAAGCTACCATTGACAAGCCCAAACCCATTCCAGGGGCTTCACCAGTAAAGTTTTTCTCACCCTGATAATAGGGTATCCAAATCTGATTCAGTTGCTCCGGTGAAAGCGTAACACCATTATCACAAACTTGTAAGCAAATCCAATTGGAAACCGCAGTCATATCGATATCGATACTAGGCGAATTTTGAGGATGAAATTTTTTCGCATTTGAAAACAATTCAGTCAAAATCAATTCTATCGCCCGACTGGAAAGAGAAACAAAAGTATTATCAGGTTCTTCAATATTATTTTGAACAACTTGAACAGATTCTAATTCCAGCATTTCTTGAACAGCAGTGATAGTTGATACAATATTGGCGATATCGCATACATTCCATTCCGCATAAGCGGCCGTACTAGAAACATTCAAATAATTAAGAATCCCTTGAAGCTCAGCTTGAAGGCGCGTCGCCCCAGCATAAGCCATTTCCAAAAAATCCTGCGTTTCTGCTTCTGAAAATGATGACAAATTATCCTTAAGATATCCAAGTCCTTCCGTTAGCGGAAAAAGTGGCGTTTTGAGCTTATGAGAAATTTGCTGTTGGAAACTCCAACGCCGTCTTTCAGCTAAAATAGAATCCGTTACCTCACGCAAACGGACTAAATACTTCTCCTCAGAACCTGATGACATTTCCATCACCTCAGCTTGCAACCAAAATGCTTGGGCCGTAGCCGTTTCAGGACGAACAAGATAATGAGGTAACGAAAAGTCAGCTTGTTTTAACCACGTTTTCCAAACCGTTTCTGGTTCACAATGGTATTGTTTAGCAGCCACTTCTAAGAAAGTTTCCTTAATCAATTCCTCTTGAGCAGTCGTCAGATTCAAAAATAAACGGGCCTTTGAATTAGCATACAAAATCTGATCATGCTCATTGAGTATCAAAAAGCCCTCATTAGCCTGCTCAACAACCCACTCAAACTTAGCTTGTTCCGTGAGTAAACGGCGATAACGGTTAAGATGAGTAATCGTTTGTAGCCTAGCCCGCAATTCAGAACTATCAAAGGGTTTAGAAATAAAATCATCGGCCCCCGCCTCAATACCCCGTAAACGTGACTCACGATCATCTAAAGCCGTCAACATAATAACAGGCACTCTAGCTAAATCTGGATCATCACGCAAGCTTCGGCAAACTTCAAAGCCATCCATTTCAGGCATCATCACATCTAAAAGAATGACATCAGGCATCAATTGTTTTGCTTGCGTCAACGCCTCATATCCATTGCTCGCAAAAGCTAACAAGTATCCTTGCCCCGTTAACAAAGCCGTGAGCATTTCACGCCCTATTTCTTCATCATCAACAATAAGAATAGTACTGGTTTGTGTCATATTAAATAATCCCCCCCAACCTTCAAAATGTAGGGTGACAACGTGGTTGTTCACAAAAATATCATAAAAATCAGATACTTATACTCTGTGGTACTCTGTGGTACTCTGTGTTCCTCTGTGTTGAAAAAAAAGTGCCCCACCAAAGCTTAAATACTCGCCTCAAACTCAATACCCTTAAGTTGCGTATTCAAATGACTTTCCGTTTTCTCTTTCTCAGCCTTCAAAGTCTCAATATCGGCCTGAGATTGATCCAGAGTCTCTTCCTCACTAGCCAGCTTAGCAATATAAAGCTCACGCAACCCCTGCTCATCCTTCGTATTACCCAGTGCTTGGAGATTCTCCCGCACCCGTTCTTGATTTTTGAAAACAGCATTGATTGTGTATTCTTTATCCTTGATATCGCGCTGAATTTGACTGATTTTCTCAGTCAGTTGCACAACCGCTTCCAAAGTACGCCAAGTTTTATTATCAACATATTTTCTCTCAAACCACATAGACAGCGTTGATCGAGAAGTGTCTTTCAGGAAATGACGAGTCGAACGCACAATACGTTCCCTAACCGTAAATTCTTCGACAGTCTTAGCCGGCACATCAAAGCGAAAACGGTAAAAATGCTCTGTGCTTTCTACCGGCGCAGGTGTCTCAACCAACTCCCATCCCTGATTAAAACGGTATTCAAGCACAAAATCAAGATCGCGCTCAGTTTTGTTATTAATAACATAAGTTTTATAGGCCATCTCAAAGTAAGACAAAACCATATGTCCACGCCTAATACTCACTTGATGGACAGCCTCATCATGACTTCGGTGATCCAAGCTAACAACACATCCCAGTTCAACCGAAAACGACACGAATTGCTCATCATCCGGCTTCAGCGTATCCAACATCGCCTCACCCAAATAAGCATCATCTTCAAATACCGTCAACGGCCCACTTTCCAAAGTCAATCCCGTCGTATTTTTAAATAACAGGGCTGACATCGGATTACTATAACGAACATCAGCATTATAAACCACAACCCGTTCACCACTAAAACCCGTCTGCAAAATAGGGACTAAAGCCGATTGTTGCCGGCGCACAGTCACCGGGTTTTCAATTTCATACTGAAATAAATATTCCACATCCACAGTACGTGTTTTGACTGAGATCGAATGTTCCCGTGCCGCTTTTTTTAACTCAGCCTTTGATAGGGTTTGAGGCGCAGCCCCAACAGCCATTTCAAAATCCACATCATCATCCAAAGACAGTTCAAGATCATCATCCAACGATATGTCTTCAGCAGCCATCCCAACACAATTCATCGCTCTAACCCTAACCGCTTTTTCTGATTGAGGCGGGGCATAAGCCGCTTCTTCTTTAACTTTCACCTCAGGCCGCTTTTGATAACGCGGTGAATACAGATCATGGATAAACGACACAGGCAAGCCTGCCACCAAGGATAAAGAGACATTTTCCCAATCCTCATCTTGCGTATTATCGACTACAGCCCAACCTTGAATCAAGGGAGCCTCTTCGCTCAACAACAAACGATAAGCGGTTTTCCAAACCGGCGCGGCAACAATATAACTAATATTAATAGTGCGCTCACCATCGCCTTTAAGAAAAACCGTCAATTTTTTCAAATCTTTTTTCTTAGCCGCGATCAGCACATCAAGTAAATGCTGCAAATCTTTTTTCAGATTATCATCCAGCAGCGTAATTTGCTTAGCCGCCATCACATCAAACGATTGCAGCGCCCCGCCTTCGATCAAAAGTGACAAATAAGAGCAATCAAGCACCATTTCACCCATTTGACGTTTAACGGTTTCGATACCAGTAACCATCCCCTTCACCGTTTGTTGCCCGATTTCAACCGCAACCCGCGCCCCCTGCACCTGCGACAACAACCCCGTCAATGCGTTATGTTCAGGCAATCGAATTGCAATATCCTTCAACTGCTCCTCAATTGGCAAAGTAGATTCATAACTGATGCTAGTAATGAGTCCACCATTTAAATCCAGCACAGTCAATGACTTAAGGACATCATTCATTTCAGAAGCACGAAAATACAAATCAATCGACGCATTACCGCTGATTTGTCCCTCGCGTTCAAAATGGCCAACACCATGTTTAAAAAGAACGACTTTTTGGAGAGGTAACATAATATTTAATGATTAATTAATATTGAATGTTGAATGATTAATTGAACTAAGAGCCAATAGCTCAAGTCCGTTTTATGTCAATGTTATTTATAACGATCTAGCAGATCGACACGCTTCGATTTCTCTTACCTCTATCTTTAGCGTCTTTAGCGTCTTTAGCGTTTAGAACGATTTCAATCGCGAAAGCTTTTTTTTTCACCAGTTGCATTCGACATAAAACCCGCATGAAACGACGTAGAGACGCACTGCCGTGCGTCGATACGAAGGGCACAGTGAAACCCTCATCGTTATACACAAGTATTTAAGTATTTGATTTAAATGAGATTTGTAAGAGGCAAGCTTTGTATTTTTGTTGCCGGCCCCTTAAGTTAAATGAGATTTGTAGGATGAGCAAGTATTTTTTTTGCCGGCCCCTTAATTTAAATGAGATTTGTAGGATGGGCAAGTATTTTTTTGCCGGCCCCTTAATTAAATGAGATTTGTAGGGTGGGTAACGTCTTTTTGTTGCCCACCATCTTCGTCTATCAGTTTGCAAATTCGATCAAAAACACACATCTTTACAGTGTATTTTACAGAATATTATTAAAAATCAGAGACTTATTCTCTGTGGTACTCTGTGTTCTCTGTGTTGAAAAAAAAGATTTAATTCTTCGAGGCTTTAATCATTAACCATTAACCATTAACCATTAACCATCCATTCGCTAATCAACCGCAACCACTTCAATCAACCCCATTTTTTTGGCTCCAAGAGAAGTGAGGATCACCGTGTAAGCGCCTTTGGGTAAGCTTAACAGCAATGCCGCAGTGGGTTTGCTCGGTTGCAGATGAGGCGGAATTTCAGGGGCCCGTAGATCATCCTGCCAATTATTGCTAATCCTTGTAGTTATTGGTTTTTTGACTTTTGCAAATCTAAAAAAAAGCGCAATTTATGACGATGCTAACTAAGTATAATCATAAATCATTTGTTCTTGAAATGGGCGTATAATTGTTATTTTTATCAAAACAAGCTTGATAGGTACCTATAAATTCAGTCAGCAATCCTTGTAAAACTTCGTTATGATCTTTAAAAACAACCATCCAAATTGACCAAAATCCATACCCTTTCGCCATATCGACAATTGCTTTCGCATAATTGGTTTTGTCGGAGCTACTTTCTAAACGCTTGAGATTCATTTTAGCAATTTCCCAAACTTCTTTTCGATTTTGCCATCTTCTATCTGATGCCTGCGGTTTATCTGGTGTTTTGTCTAATCCTATCAGTTTTATCGTTTTTTGGGCTTTATCTTGTTGTGTTTTTGTCAGAGCAGGATGTGGAACGACTTGACCACTTTCAAGATATTGGAAAGCCATCAGTGTGTTGTGAATATCGGGCCAATAATATTCATTTAAAACAATATCTTGACTCCCTTTCGTAGAGTTACAGTTAGTGCAAGCGAGTAAAAAAATGTGCCAATCTAATTCAAGGCTTGGATGATGTACTTTTGGTTGCAGATGTTCAACGGCTAAAGAAGCATTGAGTCTTGTTTCACAATAAGAGCAATATTCCCCTAATCTCCCAATCAAATCTCGCCTTGCCTCATTGTAGGTTTTGTAGATTTTACTCGTATTTGTATTGGGAACTTTTGGACAAAGGCCTTTTTCAAGTGGTCTCATAAATTTATTGTCCAAGTCTGGCTAATCTTTCCATGTTTAAAAAGGCGGTATAAGCGGGATCGTCACTATATCGCTTTGATAATTCATCCAATTCTGCTTTAATCAGTACAATTTTAGCATCATTTTCACTCTTTTTGCCTTCCTCCAAAAGTTGGTAATACCGTTGGGCAACTGTCATCATGTCTTTGAAACGCTGACTCCTTTCTACATCGGGTACG
Organism: Candidatus Parabeggiatoa sp. nov. 3; assembly: GCA_003645185.1. GTDB lineage: Bacteria > Pseudomonadota > Gammaproteobacteria > Beggiatoales > Beggiatoaceae > Parabeggiatoa. Next base: position 1,531 of record QNEL01000241.1, on the reverse strand, counting down.
CCCATGTCTCTTTCAGCAATTTCTTCAATGCTTTTTCGGAAAAAATCGCTATCTGTCGCTTTATCAAGATTAATGACTTCATCACTTTGCAACGATTGTACAATGAAAGGTGAATGGGTGGTAACGATAAATTGTATACGAGGAAAAGTCCTTTTGAAATCATTGATAATTCGTTTTTGCCATTTTGGATGCAGATGCAAGTCAATTTCATCAATTAAAACAATGCCATTCGTTTTGTAAAGCGCTTGTTCATTAAGATGAGGATTGAGCGTCACACAACGATAGGCAATGTCAGCAACCATACCAATCATGTTTTTAAAACCATCGCTTAATAAGTCATAATGAAGCGTGTATCGTTTATCCTGCTCAATTTTGACACTGGCTAAAGTATCTTCTATCACATCAAAAAAAACGGTTTCCAAATCAGGAATACAATTAATAATGGCCTCTTTGACAACCTCAACGCGAGTGGTTTCTATTTTTTTTTGGATGGCAGCAATTTCCATGGTTTTAAACCATTCTAAAAATATTTTACTGTTTGACACCGGTTCTAAACTATTAAAATAGCCACTCATTCGAGAAGCTTTGGGGCGAGTATTAAGGGTTTGTCGCCGTTCCTTCCAGAGTCTACCCGTGCCATGATAAGAAATCACCGGTAAAATAACCGGTTTTCCTTGACTGACTTGTTGGTTATGAGATTTGGCAATCTCTATTAATTGTTTAGCCTCTTTGACAGTTGTTCTACTTTCTAAACTTTTTTTGACTCGTTGCCATTGAATTTTTTGGCTTTCAATTTCGCCATGAGTACTGATAATCACCGGCAATTGAGGTTCTAAAGAGTCTCCAAAATCTTGACGCCTAACCTCTTCTTTTAAAATGCCTCTCGCTTGCGCTTGCCCAATACCTAATACATAAGAACTCACACTGACAGCGAGCGCATCCAGAATTGCTGTTTTGCCAGTACCATTATCCCCAATCAGTACATTAAATTGCGGATTAAACTGAAATGTGTTGTCCTCAAATCCTTTAAAGTTTTTAAGGTGTATTTGATTGATTTGCATAAATGATTAAAGATCAATTTGACTCAGAACAGATTAATGACGGGGATAAACGAATTAAGAATTAAGTCGGTGAGTGAATTCTTCGTTTATCGGCCCGTCATCCGTTGTACTGACTAAATAAAATATGAGATAAACGCGCTTTTTTGCAACAGACGCTAAAGACACTCAGTAAAAAATTGTGCTGCGTCTCTTGCGTCTTTTGCGCCTCTTGCGTTAAAAAAAAGCACCAATCAACACCCTACCATTAGCCATTCGCTAATCAACCGCAACCACTTCAATCAATCCCAATTTATTGGCCCCAAGAGAAGTGAGGATAAGCGTATAATTGCCTTTCGGCAAGTATAAAAAGAAAAGCGGCTTCTGAATTCCATTGATCCCAATAAGGCACAGTGTTGCCAAAGTTGTGAATCACCCAAAGCCTTGCACCAAAAATAATCAAAGCGACAGCTAATAGCTTGAGGTAGAACACG
>QNEL01000240.1 GCA_003645185.1 Candidatus Parabeggiatoa sp. nov. 3 | reverse complement strand
TAGACGATAGCGGCAGTATGCAAGCTGAAATCAACGGTGTTAAGAAGGCCTTGATTGAGTTTATCGACGCGATTGACACCAGCAAGTCGCCATTGATGGCCTTGATAACCTTTAAGGATGACGTGAAAGTGAGAGCCTTTACGCGCAACTTGGCCGTTTTACTGGCAGCCGTTAATGCGCTGAAAGCATCAGGTGGTGGCGCTTGTGAAGAAGCCTCAGTGGAAGCCATCAATATCGGCATTTCTCATACCAAGGAAGGCGGTTTTATGTTATTTGTAACGGACGCATCACCGTATGACGATGCCGATGTAGAAGGGACTATTGAACGTTTACGCAGTAAGGGCCTCGTTTTCAATCCGATGATCACGGGCGATTGCAGTCAGGAAGACAGTTGGAATTAGCCCCGTATTAGTTGATATGGGAGATGTGATAGAACGCTGATGAGGCTGATTGATTGAGTTGTGTATCAGTTTAATCAGTGTTCTATTATAATTATGATGTGTCGATTTTATGCGGGTAAAATGTCGATTGCTTTGGGCAAACTCGCGATTGATATCAATATAAACGCTAAAGACGCTAAAGACGCTAAAGACGCTAAAGATACTCAGTAAAGAAATATTGCATCGAAGCGTCTCTTGCGTCTTTTTGCGTTTAATCTTCCGCGTTTCATGTTGAGTGAATTAAAAAATACCGTTTTACAAACTTGTAGTCGTTAAGTTGTGTAATAACTTACCAATTTTATCAAGTGTTTTGGCATTAACTTGCCCAAATTTTTTGACAACAATAGATTGAGACAAGGTATAAATTTTATCAACGCGAACTTTACTTGGACGATTGAGTTGCCCTTGCTCCAAATCAGATGAGGTAATGGTAATACTGTAGTCAACCTCAATAGGATTAGAAGTCATCGCCACAACAACGATATCTGTTGTTTTCTGATTGTAAGCTTCATTGGAAATCACAATAACTGGCCGCCGTCTATGTGAAGACAAGTCGGTGAATGGAACTGGAATTAACACAATATCGCCGGGTTTATACATGATTCCAATCCTCATCATCAAAAGAATTATCCCAAAAATCAAGACTACTTTGAGAGGCTGCTGAAAGATCATTAAAATTGTCAACCGGTTGTTCTGAAATGACAAAAACCGTGATCTTTGCGCCCGCCGAAAAAGGCACTGGAAAGTCTACTCGCCTCGTTTGAGTGACTTCAAGATTGTACTTTAATGCGGTTTGAAACATAACGATGACTCCTTTCTCATTAAAATTCAGTTGTCAATTTAACGCACGCAAAAGGTGCAACGCAAGATTTTTTTTAGCATTAATTAAGGCCAGCAAAATAAATTTGGAACGAGAACCCGCAAAATAAATTTGGAACGAAAACCCGCAAAATAAATTTGGAACGAAAACCCAACCCGCAAAATAACTCAGCCTAAATCCCCCATTCCTTTGCCCATAACCCTCTTAACACCGACTCTTGTTGCCCGCCTAAGGCATTTTGGAACCGTGCGATATATGAGGGATAACATAATTGCTGGGCGACTCGAATCAGTTCAAGCCACTTTTTTTGCCCACTCATCTTCTCCCATTTGTCAGGATAAAAATTGGCGATAATCATCTCACAAGTGAGAATCAATTCCATGGGTGGAATCGTCCAACGGGGAATACTCACCTTTAATTCGTCAAGTCGATCACCTTTAGGTTTATGCCCACCGCCTTCGAGATGAAAAAGAGGCCCGGCTTGATAACGCCCATCGGCTTTGCGGTTAGCCAGATCAATGTGCCAGCGTGATTGCAACTGATTTTCTAAGATATCCAAGGGTTAGATAGAACGCTGATTATCATGATTATCATGATTAACACTGATTAAAAACGGATTAAAAATAAAAATCAGCGCAAATCATGATAATCAGCGTCATCAGCGTTCTATTCAATATTGGCAATGAAAGATCGACTATAACATTTTTCGATTGAGTTAGGTTATTGCATTGTACTTATAATAGGCCTTTGCACCAATCCGATCACTCCCCTGATCCGTTGTACTAATTTTGATGGGGACAAATTCTATAGGCCTTGAGGCATGGATACTGTACGCCCAAGTTTTTGTTTTATTTGGGCATTTTTTCAGTTGCGTACTCACCTTATCAAGATGACTTTTACTACGATAGTCAATCAGTTGTTCTCGAAGTAGCAGACGACTCAAAAAGTCGATTTTTTCGACCATTTCCATTGCTGTTGGAATCTCAGTTGACTTCATTTTCTCATCTCACCATTTTGAATTTTCTTGACAATAAATCTCTCTCCTTCATCTAGTGCCAATCCCTTGTCTTTAAACTCACCAGTCTCAACGCATTTCCAGCAAATATAGTGAGCGCGTGCAAAAGTGTAGGGTAAGGGCAAAGCATCATAAGCTGCAACGGAATATTGCTCCTCTGTAGGCTGATGACATGAATCACAGGCAAAGGAAAATAAGGCCTCTGTATGCCCTTGCCAACGTGACTTGGCTGGCGATAATTTTAAGCCAAATTGCTGATTCAAACACGATACCCGTTCCTTGGCTGTCATATTGCCTAAGTGTTCATCACACAAATGATTTTCCCAGTCATCTAAACTATGACTCCACCACGGATTGATTCAATGTTACCAATAAACTAATCAGGGAATGAAGCCAATCCGCTGTACAGGCTTCAATTGCATCAATAAAAATACCTTGGTACATGTTTATATTCCTGTTATGTCAGTAATAAAGAGAGGAGATAAGTGATTGATTTTATTATATTTTGTGAATGTTAAACGTAGCTGATTAATGGTGGGCAGCAAAAAGACGCTACCCACCCTACGCTGATTAATGGTGGGCAGCAAAAAGACGTTACCCACCCTACGCTGATTAATGGTGGGCAGCAAAAACACGCTACCCACCCTACGCTGATTAATGGTGGGCAGCAAAAAGACGCTACCCACCCTACGCTGATTAATGGTGGGCAGCAAAAACACGCTACCCACCCTACGAAGAATGGGGCCGGCAACAAAAACACGTTACCCACCCTACAAAAATGATAATTGATGGGATAGCATTACTGCCAGATTTTGATCGTTAAATCTCGACTCCCTGAAGCTAAAAGTCGGCCATCTGGACTGAATGCGATTGAGTTGACATGATTTTCATGCCCTCTCAGAGTCTGTAGCATTTTACCTTTTTCTCTATCCCAAAAGCGAATAGTCTGATCATAGCTGCTGGATGTGATATATCGGCCGTTTGGACTGAAAATCACGGACAGTACCCAATTATTATGTTGCTTTAAGGTGTGCAGTGTTTTGCCGCTTTCGATATCCCAAATTTTGATGCGGGTGTCGGCACTGCCGGATGCCAGCGTTTTCCCATCTGGGCTAAACGCGACAGACAAGACATCTTTTTGATGTCCAATTAAGGTTTGTAGTAGTTTGCCTGTGTTCACTTCCCACAGTTTAATCGTGTTGTCGGCGCTGCCGGATGCGAGGCGCGTGCCGTCTGGAGAAAAACTCACGGAATTGATGATATTTTGATGGCCTGTCAGCGTGTGTACTATTTTTCCGCTGTCTAATGCCCACAGTTTCACGGTATTGTTCGCGCCTTCCGCAGCGAGAATTTGCCCATTGGGATTTAAGGCCAGTGTGCCTACCCAACTGTTTGTTTCTGTTAAGGTTTGTAAAACTTGACCGGTACTGACTTCCCACAATTTAATGGTGTTGTCTGCGCTGCCTGATACTAAGAATAATCCGTTGAAACTGAATGCAATGGATAAGACTAAATCTTGATGCCCTTCTAGTGTTTGCAATAGCTGGCCGCTTTTCACGTTCCACAATTTAATGGTGTTATCCCAACTGCCAGAGGCAAGCGATTCCCCGTTTGGACTGAATGCGAGGCAACCGTCAACGCATACGCCGCCTTGATGCCCTTGTAATGAGCGTATGGCTTGATTGGGTAATGAAATCGGTTGTTCAATTGGGGGCAAACTGGCGTAAGCGGGTTGTTGTAAAAGGGTTAAAAAATGTTCTCTGGCACGTTTTCTTTCTTGTTCAAGCTGTTCACGTTCAAGGGCCGCTTTTCTCAACCATTCATTTTCAACAAGCGTTTGTTGTTGCAGAAATTGTGCGAAACGCTTTTCAATCTTAGACAGATAGCCTAAACCCAATCCTGTGGCGATTATCACAACAATACCAACGGCTATTGTGATGCGTTTCGTGGCTGCTAATAATTTGGCTTGCTTCTTTTGATTCTGAGGTGAAAACATCGCTTCTTTCCATTGTGCCACCTGTTGCGGCCGATCCTTTTCAACAATTTCTAATGCCCAATCAATGGCTTGCAGTATCGTTTGTGCATAACGCTGTTCACCCATTTGCGTGGCTGGACATAAGGGATCAGTGCTACCTTGTACTTTAAGGGCCTTGGTTCGTTTTAAGGTGTCTATCGGAATTTGGCCACTAATCGCATGATATAACACGGCACCTAGCGCATAAATATCTGTCCAAGTACCCTGATTTTCTCCAGAGTGATATTGTTCAAATGCGGTATAGCTGGGATGGTTTACCTGAAGAGGGTTGTTGTCACGACAAGCGAATGCATAACGGGCTGCACCGAAATCTAATAAAACAGGTTCATAATCGTTATCACGTAAGTAGATATTATTGGGGTTGATATTGAGATGCAGAAAACCGGCTTCATGGGCCGTTGTTAAAGCGGATAACAGCGGCGGCACTATTTTCATCAGTTTGGCTTCTGTCAAAGTGCCCTGTTTTTGGAGCAGGTTGGTCAGGTTTTGTCCCGTTGTTTCATAAGTCCTAATCCAATAAACGGTGTTATGTGCTTGAAAAACCTGCAAAATGGAGACAATGTTGGGATGTTTTAATTGGATTAAGGCTTGCCCTTCTTGCAGAAAGTGTTCTAATCCGAATTGAAATAGGGCCTGATTTTTTTGAGCAGGTTGCACCTGCTGTTCTTCGAGCCGAAAGGCGATTTGATTCGGAAAATATTCTTTGATAACAACAAGATGATTTTGTTTCGTGTCTTGGGCAAGATAAGTGATGCTAAAATGACTTTCACCTAAAAGGCTTTGAATACGGTAATCATGGAGTTGATAATCAATAGGTAAAGCGTTGCGGTAGTGTGTAGACATGGTTTTAATTCCAAGGTGTGAAGGGGGAGTGATGTTGGGTGATTTGATTTTCAAAAAAAGGGCGAACACGTAGGTTCGCCCTATTCTGGCCGGAAATTATTTATTATTAACCATTAACCATTAACTATCAATCATTATGAAACAATTCTCTTGCGGGGCCAGTGCAACCCGTATAGGCCGTTGAGCTTGCCCTAACCGATGTTCAAAGACACTGGTATAAAACAAAACGCGGCGCACGTATTTGCGGGTTTCGGTAAATGGAATCAGTTCTACCCAGATGTCGGCCGGTACACAACTGTTTTCTTTGAGCCAACGTTTTGCGCGATGTGGGCCGGCATTGTAGGAGGCTGTCGCCAACATGTGGTTGCCATCGAATCGATCAAGCATTTGTCGTAAATAGCCTGTGCCTAAGCTGATGTTGGTTTCAATATCCAAAATCGCTCGCTTGTTTGCCAAGGGCAAATCAATTTTTTTGGCGACGAGTCGCGCTGTGGCTGGCATGAGCTGCATTAAACCCAGTGCGCCGGCGCTAGAACGTACGTTTGTCATAAAGGCACTTTCTTGGCGTACTATGCCGTAAACCCAAGCTAAATCAAGTAGTTGACTGTTGGCACCTGCCGTTAATTCGCTACGAAAAACTAAGGGGAAACGGACATTTAAATCATCATAATGGCCGGCTTTAGCGGCAGCCATGATGGCCCGATCATGCCATCCCCAACGACTGGCGAGTGCCGCAGCGGCAGCTTGTTGATCGGGTGAACGATCTTTGATGACATAGTGCCATTCCTGCCGTGCTTTGGGAAGCCATTTGTATCCTGAACCTGGGAGTTGGCTTAATTGATAAAATGTGTAAGCAATTCTGATGTTTTTGTCTTGCATCAATTGCTCTTCCATTTCGCGCGTCAATACAATGTCATCATGCTGCATTTGATAGGCCGCGCCGATGCGATCTGCGGCGAGAAAACCGTAGTAATCACGTTCTTGAGCCAGTTCTTTGTAAAGGCGACGTGATTGGAAATATTTTTGGTTTTGTTCCAATGCACGAGCAAGCCAATAGCGCCATTGTAGCTTGTTTCGTTCTTCATCAGGCAGTGCGGCAATGAAGTTGATCACGGCCTCCCAATTTTGTGTTTTCAAAGCTAACTTCAGGCGATATTGGTGCGCTTTCTCATTGAGAACGTTTTCATCAAGGGCTGCCAACCAGTTGAGTGCTTGTGGATGATCCAGCTTGGCTGCGGCTATGGCGAGATCACGCTGCATTTCGCCTGTTTGTTGATATGAAAACGTATAGCGTTGTTGGAAAGCGTTCCAATAGTCGTTAGCCTGATCAACTTGTTTTCTCGCAAGCCGTCTTATACCATGCAAAACGATTTCACGCGCTATGGCAAAATCGGGTGCTTCAAAGTTAGCAAGGCTTTGTGCCGGTTTTTTGTGCATGGTTTGCCAACGTCTTACCCAAAGTCTATCGTCAGGGCCCAGGCGTTTAGCTAATGCACCCGCTAAGCTGAGTCGCCTTTTTTTCATCGCTAAGCCTATGCGTTCCCAGAGCATGGCTTCATCAATCAGGTTGTTTTGATACAAGTACTTAAACACCGGATCGCATGCCTTGGGTTGCGAGTGGCCGACTAGCCAGAGTTTCTTGGCATCATGAATCGCCTGTCGGCTTTTTGAGCCCGTCATCAGGTGTGCTTGCACATAATAACATTGCAAGCTTGTGGTTTTTTGTGGCGTGTAAACCTCTCTAAAGGTGAGCCAATCACCCTTTTTGGCTAATCGTTTTAACCAATCTCGGCGTAATGATTCTCCAAAATAGGTGTTGCGGTGTTCTTCTAAAAACCCCTGTATTTCATCAGGGGAAACGTTTTTGAGTTGCGCTTTGAGGGTTCGATAGCGCAAATAATAATAAAGCGGATAGTCTTGCAAACCTTCGGTGAGTTGTTGAAAAATATCCATGTCTTTGGTTTCAAGCGCCTTAATGGCGCGGCTAAATTGCCACCTGTCAGAGATGAAATCGTCATTCGCTTGGACACTGCTTGTCAGACTGATAAACATCAGAGTTTTGGCAAAAAGGCTGAAATGCCGTTTTTTCATAAATATTAATGCTCCTCTTTTGAATGAAAAATGAAAGTTAAGTTCAGTAGTTCAAAATTCAGTAGTTCAGTAGTTCAGTAGTTTATAAGTTCTCAATATTTTTTCAACACAGAGAACACAGAGTACCACAGAGTACCACAGAGTATAATTTCAAGCCTTTAATTTATAAGCTCTCAAAAATCTTGTACGGAAATCACTTAATTTTGATTTATGATCTGACATAGTATATTCTCATTCTTTTTAAATCCGTTTATTTCGTTAATCCGTTGTACTTTCAGTATAAGTTGCTGTATCTCTTTATAAATTGACAATGAGGTTATTTTATGTCATTGATAACTAAAAATATATTGTTCATGTTAGGCATGACAGCTTTTTTGGTGATTGCGGGTTGTGCAACCACATCCACCACAACAACGCCAACAAAACCTACCCCGACGGGCCCACAGACGGATTGCCCGGCTGATCTTAAGATGGCACCTCAAGCGCCTCATATCAATTGCTCTGTTGCTGATCCAAAACTTTATGGCTACTATAATGGCCCTTGTCAAAATGGCAAGGCACAGGGACAGGGTAAAGCGATTGGTAAAGCTGTGTATCAGGGTCATTTTGTGAATGGTTTGCCCCATGGCCAGGGTGTTTATATGTGGGGAGATGGGAAGTGTTTTACGGGGCAATTCAAACAAGGTGTACCTCAAATTCCTCATGTTGGTTGTGAGGTTGCCGATCCCCGTCTTCGTGGTACCTATAGTGGAGAATGTAGAGGCGGCAAAGCTAACAGCCGTGGTAAGACGGTGGGTATAGATACTTATCAAGGGGAATTTCTTGATGGTGTCTTGAATGGACAGGGTACTTATGTCTGGCCTAATGGGGATCGTTACATAGGACAATTTAAACGGGGTGAAGCAAATGGCCGTGGTGTCATGCGGTATGCTGATGGTGTAGAAGAAACGGGACTCTGGCAAAATGGCGAATTGGTTAAATAACAGAAACCGTCACTCAAAAATGTGCCTGAGTTTCATTCAATCAGAAACAATGTCGATTTGCTTTTTGGAGGATATGATTATGGATAGACCCGGTAGAAGAGGTTCCCGTTTTAATTGGTTTCAAAGACTCTTCGGGAGAAAACCGCCGCCTCAACCAGAGGCCGTCACGCCTAGCAAAGCGGGTGGTTTCCCTACTGAGTTAGATTTTAATAACCCAACCATGTTGAAACAACTTAATGAGGCTAAAAAATATCGAGGCCTCATTGAAGATTTGGCACGTCGCCATGACTTCCTACCTTCGGTGATTTGTGGCATGGGATCACGCGAATCACATTGGGGTTTAGCACTTACCCCACCTGGCCCTGGGGGACGAGGGGATTTTGCACAACGTCGTCCACGGGGAAACAGGCGCACACCTGAACCCCCTGATGGGGGAGGATATGGACGCGGTTTGCTGCAAATTGATTATGATTGGCATGAATTTGCACGCACCGGATCGTGGCAAAAACCCAAGGAAAATATTAACTATGGGTGTACTGTGCTGGAAAATGCTCAAAAATTCTTCCATAAGAAGGGTGTTCATTTAAGCGATGATCAAATGTTACGGGCGATGATCGCGGCCTACAATGGTGGCGCGACGGCTACCTTGAATGCGATTCAGGCGGGACAAGATATTGATGCGAATACGACGGGTAAGGATTATTCCAAAGATGTACTCAATCGTAGCGGCTGGTTTCAGTTGCATGGCTGGCGGTAAGGTATTTTTGATTTCTATAGCATTTTTCGATTTTTCAGGCAAAAGCAGTAACAAAGGGGCAGACACGCAGGGGCAGACACGCAGGTCTGCCCCTACAAAACCAAAATCCAGGGCTAACGGGGCTGCCCTTGCGTGTTCGCCCTTGGGTAGGATGCGCCAATCAAACAAAACCAAAATCCCGTTCTGTAGGGGCAAACCTGCGTGTTCGCCCCTGGGTAGGATGCGCCAATCAAGAATCAAAAATGTTAGTTATTGAATTTAAAGCGGTTTGTAAAGATTACCCTCCTCAGCGGGTTCTTGATCATATCGATCTACAGATATTGCCAGGCGAATTTTTTGGTCTTGTGGGTGTCAATGGTGCGGGTAAAACGACTTTGCTCAAGAGTTTGTTGGATTTATGTGATATTGAAACAGGCCGTATTGAGTTGTTTGGTATTCCCCATACTGATTGTCATGCACGTACTGATTTGGCTTTTTTGCCGGAACAATTTGTACCGCCTTATTATTTGACGGGACAAAATTTTTTGACCTATATGGCCAAATTACATAATGTCATGTTTGATAAAAATCAGGCCATTGAGATTTGTCAAACTTTGGACTTGGCTGTATCGGCTCTTAAACAACCGGTGCGTGATTATTCTAAAGGTATGGCCCAAAAACTGGGTTTAGCGGCTTGTTTTTTAAGCAATAAGCGTTTATTAGTTTTTGATGAGCCTATGAATGGTTTAGATCCCAAGGCACGGGCTTATGTAAAAGATTATTTCTTGAATCTTAAAGCCAAAGGGACGACGTTGTTTTTTAGCACGCATTTATTGGCGGATGTTGAGGTATTGTGTGATCGCATGGCGATTTTACATGAGGGGCGTTTGCAGTTTGTGGGTACACCGACTGAGTGTTGCACAACTTTTGCCGCTTCGGATCTTGAACAGGCGTATTTAAACTGCATTCAATGATCCATTATCAATCAGGATACATCAGAATGGGCGAACACGTCGGTTCGCCCCTACATTTTCTGCGCTATTCTTGGGTATACACTTGGTTGACTTCAATCAATTGGGGTTCCCCATTGACAAAACGTGCCCAGTGTAATTGATCACGATAAATGATGCCCTGATTGTCTATAACTAAATGCCCCGTTTGACCTGCCCATTGACGTTGGCTTAATTGTTGTAACTCGGGTACCAAAGTATAAGCATCAATACCTAAAGCGTATAAACGCTTGTATTTTTCCATCTCGCTAGAGAAAAACTCAAACAAATTCGCTTGCAATTGTGCTGCCTTCTCATCTGGTGCTAACACCCAAGGCATATCCACAAACATGATCCCTTCGATCTGATTGTCATATTCTGGATGGGGTGTACCACTATAGACATGAGATGTGCTATAAATGGGCAAACGGTCACCGATAATGGCCGTTAAAAAGTTGCGAATTTGCCGTGCCACTTTCGATGAGGCTACCATAAACACCATGTTTGCCTCCTTGACACTTTGACGTCGGAGTGCCTTTGGAATTGAGGAACCAAAATCACTATCGTAAACATGTTGAGTGGTTATTTGTCCCCCTTGTCGTTCCCACTCTGTTTGAAATGCGGTTAAGACTCGATCTCCCCAATTGCCTTCTGGGATCAAGACGAATGCTGATTGATATCCATCGGCCCAAGCACGCTTTGCGACTGCTTTGGCCTCATCTTCAGGTGATAAGCCAAATTGATACAAATTTCCAGTGCGGTTTAGTGTTTCTAAGCGATTTAAACCCAGTGTTGGTACGGGCAAATGCGGTTGGCTTTCCGCCAAAATCGTGAGCGTGTCTTTTAACAAAGGCCCGACGACAAAATCAACGCCGTCATTGACTAATTTTTGGTACACGTCTAAAACATTCATATCATCAACGTGATGTAGGGTAACATTGGGGCGATTTTGAGGTGTTGTTTCAACGGCGGCCAAAAATCCTTGTTTAACGGCCTCCGCAAACTTGCTATACTGACTGTTAGAAGGCGGTAATAACAAAGCAATATGTTGGAGTGGTGGTGTCTGATTCACATTTTGCACCAGAGTCGGCACAATATGTTGTGTGGCAGGATGGTTGGGAAAACGCAATTTCCAGTTATTAATACTTTGCCATAACTGTGTTGGGGGCGAGCTTTTCGTCACCAATGCGAGGGCTATCCAACCTGAAACGATATCATCGTCTTGGTGTACGTGCTTGATTTTGCTCAGATTATGAGAAGACAGACTGCGCCAAAGCTGCCGGTGATTGTCTCTTATCGTGTTTGGATCGGCGTTTGCCAAGCGATCAATTTCCGTCCATTCCTGTATGGCTTCGATCAATAAACCTTGAGCGGCCACAGCTTGAGCATGTAACTGCTTGTATTCTATTTGTTGTGGCTTTGATAAGGTAGTGGGATCGAGGCTTTGAAGCCGTTTCATGGCTTGGCCGACATGTTGATCGGCTAAATCGATTCGGGTGTAGACAAATTCCAGTGGGATTTCTAACCCAAAACCTTTGCTAACCTCAAGCTTTGCTAATTCGGCTTTAGCTTCAGGCAGCATATCGCCTTTGAGAAAGGCATTGATTGCTGATAATTGGTAACTTTGTTGTGTGGGTGG
>QNEL01000239.1 GCA_003645185.1 Candidatus Parabeggiatoa sp. nov. 3 | reverse complement strand
TGTAATATTACGTTCCAAATTGATTTTGCGGTGTAATATTACGTTCCAAATTGATTTTGCGGTGTAATATTACGTTCCAAATTGATTTTGCGGTTAATTTACGTTCCAAATTGATTTTGCGGTTAATATTACGTTCCAAATTGATTTTGCGGTTAATTTACGTTCCAAATTGATTTTGCGGTTGGAATGCATGTTATTTTGCGGTTTTATTACAAATTTATTTTTGCGGTTGGAGTGCAAAATTTATTTTGCTTTTATTTGTTTTCTGATAATATGCTCAAGTCGCATTATGATAGCAACTAACCCCGAGTACTTAATATATGAAATCAGCTTTTACAAACAAGAGATTTTCTCTTATTTTGGCCCTAACAGCCGTTCTCACTTTGGGAATGCCCGGCTGTAATGATGATGATGACGACGAGGCGACTAGCGCGGTAACCCCATCTGAAACCAAACTCCAAATTGGCGGCATTTATCCCTTAACAGGGATACTGGCTGAATTTGGCGAACTCTCGCAAAAAGGTGCTGAACTGGCTATCAAAGACTTGACAGAAGCCGGCTTTCAGGTTGAGATGACTTCAAAAGACAGTGGCTCGAATCCCACCAATAGTGTAACCGCAGCCACTCAGCTCGTTTCAGAAAACAATGCCCAAGTCATTCTCACGGCTTCAGCCAGTGAGACGATTGAAGTGGCAGAAAAAGTCACGATTCCCAATCAAGTGCTGCAAATTTCCTACGCTGCCGTTTCACCCACTGTCAGTGTGCTAGCCGCAGATGACGGGCATGATTTGTTGTTCCGTACCAATGTGTCGGGTACCGCACAAGGGATTGTTTTAGCGAAAACCGCCATTGATAAAGGCTACCAAAAATTAGCGCTCCTTTACGTTGACGATGCCTTAGGCCAAGGCACTGCCCAAGTTTTTACCGAGAACTTTGAAAATTGGGGAGGCCAAGTGGTTGCCGCTGTGAAGCACAGCACTGAAGTTCAAAGCACTTATGTGGATGAGTTAACCCAAGCGGCCGTAGACGGTGCCGAAGCCTTAGTGGTTATCAGTTTTCCACAACACATTATCGTCTTTCTCCAAGAAGCCATGGCCGGTAGCTTTTTTGATAAATTTCTCTTTGTCATGGCACAGCGAAGCGAAACGGTTATTAACGCTATGGGGAGCATGCTTGAAGGGGTATGTGGTACCGCACCTGCTGTCGTTTTCAGCGATTCAATGGACAAATTCAATGTCCGTTACCAAGCAGAATACGGCACACTCTCAACTCAGCTTGCCGGTAACGCTTATGATGCTGTTGTTGTTTCAACACTAGCAGCTTATGCCGTCCAAGCCAAAGGTGAAACCATGACAGCCATCACTATTCGTGATCATTTACGTGATGTAGCCGGCGCACCGGGGGAACGGGTGGAGCCTAAGATTGATGAATTAAAACGCGCACGCGAACTGTTGCAAGCCGGAAAACAGATTAACTACAACGGTGCGTATACTGACGTTGACTTTGACGAGAAAGGGGATGTTTCAGCCCCCATTGACGTTTGGTGCGTTAAAGACGGTCAAATGATCACAGAAAATACTTTCATGCCTGACAACTTTGAAGTAGTCGGTAAAGCCGGGATGTTTTTTGATGGCAGCAAAGACTTTGTGCGATCCCAAGAAAGCCCATTAGGTAATCTCGTCGCTGATGTCATGTTAGCCGGTGCCCAAGCAAGCGATAATACAGTCGCAGCCTCTTTTATCAATGCCGGTTCACTGCGTAATAGCATTGGTGAAGGCGAAATCACTCATAGTGAATTGTTGATAGTCTTACCCTTCGGAAATACCCTGTTTGTTTTAGATATCACAGGACGTGAATTAGTCTCCGCCTTAGACAATGGCTTTAGTCAATCCGGTAGCGAAACAACAGGCGCATTTCTCAGCGTAGCGGGTATGCAAATCAGCTATTGCGATACGACACCCTGTGCAGAGGCACTACTTGACAATGGTGTCGTCACCAGTGTGACGATAAACGCAGAAGCCATTGAACTGGATAAAACCTATCGTGTGGCTACCCATGATTACTTAGCCGGTGGTGGTGACAACTTTACCATGCTAGAAGAAGCTTGCAATAGCGGTAGTTACTGCCAGAATACCGACAAACTGTTAGTCGATTTGTTAACGGGAGAATTTCAAAATAATTCCCCAGTAACGCGAAATGTTGAAGGGCGGATAAATCAAATTTCCAGCCCATAATTGAGACAGACTGACAGGTTTTGAAAACCTGTCAGGTTATATTATAATGGGTAAAAAAATGAAACGATTTTCTGATAACGAATTGGAAAGCTTGCTTGATGAGCTTGAATCCGATTTGACCGAACGTAAGCAATCTTTCAAAGGCGATACACCCAAAAAAGCAAGACAGGCTGTTTGTGCATTTGCCAACGATTTGCCCAACCATAATCAGCCTGGTGTATTGTTTATCGGCGCAAACGATGATGGCAGTCCGTCTCAAGTACCCATAACCGATGAATTATTGTGCAACCTTGCTGATATGAAAGCCGATGGTAACATTCTGCCTTTACCGATGCTTTTTGTGGAAAAACGAAACTTAAAAGGTGCGGAGATGGCAGTCGTCACTGTCCAGCCTTCGGACATGCCGCCAGTCAAATACAACGGCCGTATTTGGATTCGTACAGGGCCACGCCGTGCCACCGCTAATGCCCAAGAAGAGCGAATTTTGACAGAAAAAAGAAGATATAAAAATCTGCCTTTTGATCTTTACCCTATTCCCATTGCAAAACTTTTGGATATGTCACGCCTCTTTTTTGAAAGCGAATACCTGCCAGCCGCTTTTGCTGCTGATGTTTTGGAGGAAAATGACCGTTCGTATGAAGAACGTCTCGCTTCATGCAAAATGATTGTTTCTCCTTCTGAGCCGATTCCGACAGTATTGGGATTGTTGACACTTGGCAAAACCGCGCAAGATTTTCTGCCTGGCGCCTGTATCCAATTTTTACGGATAAATGGCACAGAATTATCCGATCCCGTGGTTGACGAAGAAAAAAGCGGCGGTACCCTGGTTGATATGCTGCGTAAAGCAGAGGAAAAACTATCAGCACATAACCGGCTTGCCATTGACATCGTTTCCGCATCAACTGATATCAAAGCGTTTACTTATCCCCCTGCGGCCATTCAACAGATTTTGTATAACGCCGTTTTACATCGCACCTACGAAGGCAGCAATGCACCAGTGCGGGTGTATTGGTTTAATGATCGCATTGAAATCAACAGTCCGGGTGGCCCCTACGGCAATGTCACACCAGACAATTTTGGTCAACCGGGTATAACAGATTATCGTAACCCCAATATTGCCGATGTTTTGAAAACATACGGTTTTATCCAAGCATTTGGTAGAGGCATTGCCACAGCGCAAAAAGAGATGGAAAAAAACGGCAACCCAAAGATAGAATTTGTGGCCAACCAAAGCACCGTGCTTTGCACATTGAGGAAAACAGCATGAGTTTACCGATTTTAACTTTTTTCAATAACAAGGGAGGGGTCGGCAAAACCTCTCTGCTTTACCACTTAGCTTGGATGTTTGCCGACTTACACAAACGAGTTGTCGCCGTAGATTTGGATCCGCAGGCCAACTTAACAGCCGCTTTTTTGGATGAAGAAGAAATTGAAACACTCTGGAATGATAATGCAAGCGACTCAACCATTTATCACTCAGTCAAACCCTTGACGGGAATTGGGGATATTGTCGAACCGCAACTCCAGAAAATCGCGCCAGATTTGTACCTCATACCGGGTGATGCAACCCTTTCAACTTATGAAGACACCCTTTCCTACGAGTGGCCAAAGAGTATGGTTGAGAATAACCTATATCGTCCGATGCGAATACTCAGTTCCTTTTGGCAAGTTATGCAAATGGCAGCAGAAAAAGTGGAAGCGGATGTGATTCTCGTTGATATTGGCCCAAACTTGGGAGCCATCAACCGTTCTGTTCTAATTGCCACGGATTATGTGATGATTCCTTTGGGGGCGGATCTGTTTTCCTTGCAAGGTCTCAAAAATCTGGGCCCCACTTTGAGAAACTGGAACAATCAGTGGAAAAGAAGAGTGGATAACTGGGCAAATACCCCAGAAGCCAAAGAATATCCAAAATTCCAATTGCCACAAGGAAAAATGCAATCTATTGGCTATTTGTGTCAACAATATGGAGTACGTTTGAACCGTCCGGTGAAAGCTTATGACAAATGGGTGAATCGCATCCCGGTTGCTTATCGTGAATATGTACTCAACAAACCAGAAAAAACGGATATAAAACCGGCAGATGACCCTTATTGCCTTGCCACCATTAAGCATTATAGAAGCTTGATTCCCATGGGCCAAGAACATCGCACGCCCATATTCAAGCTTACCGCCGCAGATGGTGTTATCGGCAGCCATGCTGCTGCCGCACAGGATGCCAAAAAAGATTTTGAGCGACTAGCCCGGGTTATTGCCGATAAAATGAGTATGCAACTATAGAGATAAAACATCTTGACCCATTTAAATGAAAAAGGCACTTTATCCCTATTAACAATTGAAGGAGTCGGTGTTGCCAAAAAGCTGAGTATGGCATTCGCCTAAAATCTTTCACTTCAATTTGCTAAAACAGGATAACTTGGCCGCTGAAGTCGTTTTACAAGAATCAGAATTTGTTATTTATGGCACAGTAGATTCTTGGCTGCGCTCGGAAATATTTGAAACTTCAGGCAGCGATAAAAAAACGAATAGTGAGATAGATTCATAAAAAAATCTCAAAATTGTTAAACTTATTGGTATAGGTTTTTGAACCCTACAGGAGAATAAAATGTCAAAAAAAATAACCCTGACTTTACTGATTACTGCTGTTGCCCTTGTGCTGTTTTTTTGGATTCAAAACAATCCAGATGATTCAGAATACGTCCCGCAAATCGTAGAGTTCAAACCGCATCAAAAGGATATCCCCTCCGAACTCATCGATCAGATTATCGGCCCCTTCAACAAAGGGGTTGCCCTGATGGAGCAGTATAAACCAGTTGAGGCCGTCAAAGAATTTGAAGAAGTTGTTCGGTTGGCACCTGACTGGATTACTGGGCGTTTGAATCTGGGTATTGCTCTCTTAAATGCAGAGGATGAAAACAAAATTGTCCGCGCTAAAACGTTTGCGCGTGCTGAAGAAGAGTTTAAGTGGGTTATCGAACGGACTCCAGATAACCCTTATGCCCACTACGCGCTTGGCATGTTGTTCCGACACCTTGGTTTATTCGATGACGCAATAGCCGAGTTCCAAACCGTACTGAAAATCGATCCAGAAGATGCCGACGCGCATTATCAAATCGGTTTTCTTATGAGGAACGTGGATCCGGTGGTAGCCATAACTCATTTTGAAAAAACCTTGGCTAAGAAATCTCATCATGAAAAAGCAGTAATAAACCTACAAAGGTTATTGATGAGAACTGGGGAAAAACAACGGGCGCAAGAAATGTTAAAGCGTTATCACATGTTGGTGTTTCATCTTGGACTCAAATCACCCGCTAACGTTGGTATATCTTATGGCATGAAATACGGTGAAATGGGACGCTACGCCGAAGTGGTTCGCGCTTTCGGGGAACCAGTAAGCAACTTGGAAACGCATACCGTACCCACCTATATTGATATCGCCCAAAATGCGGGCCTGACACAGGTTGCGCCTGGCACCCCAGCTTGGCCCGGCATGTCTTCTCAGAAAACCGTCTCAGCCTTTGGGCCCGGCATTGCCGTTGCTGACGTAGGTCAAAATGCGCTTTATATCTATATAACGGGCATTGAACCCAGCGGTGTTCTCTATCATTATCACGCGGGGCAATTTTCCCCCATACAAAACACCGGCATAGCCGGTCAAAATGCCATTGGAGCCTTTTTCGGCGACTACGATGGCGATGGTGATCCTGATCTTTATCTCACTTGCGTAGGCCCCAATCGACTTTATCGAAATGATGGAGAAGCTCAGTTCACCGATGTCACCGCGACGAGTGGTACGGGAGGCGGAACATTCCTCAGTGTCGGTGCCGCTTGGACAGACGCAGATCACGACGGCGATCTCGATCTATACGTCACCAACTTCTCCTCACTGACAGCGGAAACCAATGGCGCACCAAACTTCCTTTGGCGGAACAACGGCAATGGCTCCTTTACCGAAGTCGCCACCAAATCAGGCATCACAGGAGAAAATGCAGCCAGCATGGCAGTCCTATTCTTTGATATTGACGATGATCGAGACACCGATCTTTACCTCATCAATCACGGTTCAGCTAATCGGCTATTCCTGAATGATCGGGCCGGACAATACACCGATGCCACATCGTGGTTTCCTGAACTCGCCGATGCAGGGCCCGGTTTGGGCGCGTTACTCGGTGATGTGGATATGAATGGTAGGGAAGACATTCTATTGTTGCGAGGGCCTAAACCACCGCGCCTATTCATACAAATATCAAGCGGCTATTTTATAGAAGATTCTGCTTTTAAATCAAACACTTGGCATTTAGAAGGCGCTACAGGAGGCCTGTTCGGTGACATTGATATTGATGGTGATTTGGATATCATATTGCTCAGTGCCAGAACGAAAGGAAAAATAAGCCATCAAATCCTGATGAACAAGGGCACAGGCCACTTTGAATCACCAGTGGCTTTAGGAGAAGAGCGGAGTGCGCCAGATTCGCGGGGGGCCGTTGCCGTTGATCTCGATCAAGATGGCTCACTTGAACTGATTGTCACTCGGATTGGTGCAACACCGGAAATCTGGCAGACGACTGTTCCTGAAAATCGCTACTGGCTTGAAGTGATTCCAACTCAAAACAAAAATAATGTTGTTTTTCTTACCAAAGATAAAAAGAAAACGAAAAAATATTGGAAGGAGCCAGTTGCAGATGGCTTATTCGTGGAAGTCAAATCAGGACAACGGCTACAAGTTGCCAGTATCACGGCTTCATCAGGCTACCTTGGATCGTTCCCACGCCGTTTGCACTTTGGTTTAGGCGAACAAGGCAAAGCCGACTATGTGCGCCTTTTTTGGTCGGATGCCGTACTGCAAAGTGAATTAGAAGTCGCGGCCAATCAAAATTGGCTGATCAACAAAATGCAGCGCAAAGCATCAAGTTGTCCAATCCTGTTTGTTTGGGATGGTCAACGTTTTGCTTATATCACAGACTTTCTAGGTGTCGGTGGCGTTGGATTCTTTATTGAACCAGGCGAATATGCACCACCTGATCCCACAGAAGACATCCGTATTCCTCCAGAACTCATCGCGCCGCGTAATGGACGCTACCTCATCCGAGTCGCAGAACCTTTAGAAGAAGTCACTTACTTAGATCAGGTACACCTAGTCGCTTACGATCATCCACAAGAGTGGGAAATTTACCCCGATGAACGTTTCACCGGAACAGAGCCCTTCCCCACCGGAAAACCTTTTGCGGTTGCTGAGAAACTTTTTCCAAAAGCCGCTCAGAACCATCATGGCGAAAACGTACTTGATAGCATACAACACATTGATCGAGACTATGTCGAACCGCCCAAAGATACCCGGTTTATCGGCTATGCCGATGATCATTGGATAGAACTTGACTTTGGCGAACAACTCCAAAATATAGAGTCTGATGCCTCCCTGATACTGTATTTATATGGCTGGGTAGAATACACCTATTCGCATATCAACTATGCCGCCTCTCAGGCCGGGATCACCATGCGTTCGCCCTCAATAGAGATACCGGATGGCAAAGGCGGTTGGCGCGTCGCCATGCCAGAGATGGGATTCCCAGCAGGCCTTCCCCGCATGATGACCCTTGATATTTCAGCCCTACCGATCAGAAAATCAGGGCGTATGCGGATCCGCACCAATATGGAAATCTTCTGGGATCAAATCTTTATAGGCGAAAACGTTTTAGGGCCAAAACTGCGGATAAATACAGTACAACCCACTGTCGCAGAACTCCGTTATCTCGGTTATCCCAGCGAATTTTCACCGGATAGCGCAATGCCCACGCTTTACGATTACCAACGTCTAGATCAAGGCGTTCCCTTTAAAAACATGACTGGAGACTTTACACGCTTTGGAGACGTGCGTGAACTGTTGAAAAATGTCGATGATCAATTTGTCATCATGGCGCGAGGCGAAGAAATCGCTTTAGAATTTGAAGCCTCACAACTCCCAGAATTACCCAACGGATGGACTCGCACCCTCGTATTGCACAGCGATGGCTACTGCAAAGATATGGATATCTACACCGCTTTCCCAGATACCGTTAAACCGCTGCCTTATCATGGCATGAAAAACTATCCACCGGCAGCACCAAATCCAAATTTCAGTGCCTCCAAAGAATACCAACGAATTTGGAATACACGAAGGATTGTCGGGAATTAAAGGGTATTTTACGGAAAGTACCTACTTGTCTAAAATTTTGCGAAGGCTTTCGTTCAAAA
Source organism: Candidatus Parabeggiatoa sp. nov. 3 (assembly GCA_003645185.1). GTDB lineage: Bacteria > Pseudomonadota > Gammaproteobacteria > Beggiatoales > Beggiatoaceae > Parabeggiatoa. Next base: position 3,157 of record QNEL01000239.1, on the reverse strand, counting down.
TTTATTTTGCAAATGGAGTGCAAAATTTATTTTGCGAAAGCCCAGTAAATTATTTTCAACCATTTATGATAAATTGATTGACTTGAATAAATATACTGCACGCGGGCACAATTTAAACTTTTAAAAGCATTCCCAATTGCATAAAGTACAAAGGCAAATCGATCAGAAAAAGATTAAAAAGCACAACCCCGTAGGGGTTGAACGTGAAACGCAGTAACGAGCGTAGCGAGATCATAGCCCCAGGTGGCAACCTGGGGTTGCCAAAAACGATAAAAGTTAAGTTTATTCCCGCGCCGAGTATATTATGACAACAGATATAGAAGCAATTAAAACGAAATTACTTGATAAACATCACACACTATTTAACAATTTTAATGATGCAAATTTTGAAGAAGTCGTTGATTTGTTTTTACAAGTTTTACAAAACAGAAATTTAACGCTTGTTATTAAAGGGTTACGCAATTTTTATGTTGAACGCCATATAGATACATTTATGGATGATCGTGAAAATATTGCGACTAACTTTGAAAAATATTTTAAAATACTTGTTGATATGAGCAATGAAGCTAATAATATCTCAGCACTCGCTTCCTGTTTTAAACATTTTTTTTCCAAACAGGCTACCCATTTACCAAAAATAGAAAAAGATAATTTTTTTGATAAAAATCAAAACAATATATGGAAAAAATCTCCCCATTATTTTCAGAATATCTTGCCTTTTGGTAAAGAATTGAAAACGATTTATGAACTCAGAAATGCTTTAGCACATAGCAATGCAACAATTGAATATCAAGATGGCGCAGAACCCAAAAAAATGAATGATGAATGTCACTTTTGTTTTGATATAAAAGCATCTGTTAATGCTTACTTATTCGTGACTTACAAATACGCACCTAAACTAAAATTATTTTTTGAAAAGCAAGCAGAGCCAGATATGACGCCTTATCTCAAATCAGTGCAATCAGAATTTGACGAAGGACAAAGTCATTTTATTCATATCAAAGGAAAGTTTGAAGACATTATCCATGCAAAAACCATTAAGGATATTGAAGTGATTTCATTAGATATTGATGAAGACACTGTTGAGAATCTTAGACAAGAAGTTAAAAGAAAGGGTATTCGGAAAATGGTAGTCGTCGGTAATGCTGGTATGGGCAAAACAACGACTACACAATATTTGGCATCATCTGATGCCGAAATACTTTTGAATAGATATGACAATTTAAGCATGGGAAACCCATTACCCATTTACATCGCCTTGAAAAATTTTAAAGATGAAGAAAAAAAAGGCAAAACGACTACCGTATCTATTCATGATTTAATTCTCGAAAAAGTTAATAAATCTCTTAAAATTCCTGTAGAAGAGTTCCCAAAAATTAACCAACTGCGAATTTACCTATACTGCACGCGGGCACAATTTTAACTTTTAGTTTCCCACAAGCATTATGTGCAAAATTGATCATAAAAAACTTAAAACGCACAACCCCGAAGGGGTTGAATATGAATAGCCCCAGGTGGCAACCTGGGGTTGCCAAAAGTTAAGTTTATGCCCGCGCCGAGTATAGAAAAATTATTACGAGAAGGTAAAATCACGCTGTTTTTAGATGGTATTAATGAAATACCCAAAGATTTCAAGGAAAGTAAAAGAAATGCTATTGATAAATTTATGGAAGACTATAAAAAAGTTTTCTATTTATTAACCAGTAGGAAGGAAGATTATAGCAGTGGTTTTTTTAGTCAGATACCTACGTTTGAATTGCAAAAAATGAATCTAAAGCAGATAGAACTGTTTTTAGATAAAAATGCAAATGATGAAGCAGTACGTCATCATATTTTTAAAGCCGTTCAAAAAAGTGCCATATTAGAACAGTTTGTTGGTGTGCCTTTTATTTTGTTGGTATTGATTCAAGTGGTTGCAGAAAATGGAGAAATTCCGGATTCTTATTCTAAAATTATTGGTGCATTTATAAATAACCTTTACCATTGGCAACAAAGGCAAGATAAAGCATTTGATGACACGACGTTGGATAATACCCATTTTCTATTATGTCATCTAGCGACTCAAATTAAACAAAAATATGATGCCAATCCAGATATATCATTTAAACAAGTACTTGATATTTTTAAACAACGAAAGGAAGAATATGAACTAGCCATTGATTTACATTATGTACTAAAAATCGCTGTCGATTTGAATATTTTGGTGAAAAAAGATAAAAAATATACTTTTGTTCATCAGTTATTTGCGGAATATTACGTTCAAGAAGAATTGGAGTTGTGAAATGATAAAAATAACTACTAGCATGTTACATAATCCACGTTGGTATGAAACGATTATGCTTAAATCAGGCAACTTGGAAGGTGATGAAAGAATAAGCTTTATAGATAAAATTAGTGAGCAAAATTTATACTTGGCAGCCAAATGTAAAAAATCTTCCTTTGAACAAGAACAAGATTTGGTTAAGAGGCTACTGCAAAAAGCAAAAAAAGAAACAGAGGATATGAATAATGCTAAAAACGCTGCCCAAGGAATTTTAACTTTAGCCGAATTTGAATATGAAAAAGAGATCGTTAAATTAACAATTAATTTAGCGTTTGAAAAGTTATTTGCTATTTACGAAGAAATTGATAATTTAGGTTTAAAACCTCATAAGATTCTGTCTGATCTACTGCTTTTGAAAACGCCAATATATGAGTATGATTATCGTTATGAATTGACTTATGCTTATAAACACGAAATAATCAAACGTATTTATAATATGACACGTCATCATATTCCAAATTTAAAAAAGATATTTTCTTTAATAAAACAGGTAATACATGAAGATAAAGATTTTGAACTCAATCTTAATACTTATAATTCGTTAATCAACAAAGCCCAAACCTATCAGCAAGGCTTTGACTTATTTGAGGAAATGAAACAAGCCGGGTTGAAAATAGATGAAATTACTTATTCAACCTTAATCAACAAAGCCCAAACCTATCAGCAAAGCTTTGAGTTGTTTGAGGAAATGAAAAAAGCCGGGGTGACTCCGAATGAAATTTCTTATTCAACCTTAATCAACAAAGCCGAAACCTATCAGCAAAGCTTTGACTTGTTTGAGGAAATGAAAAAAGCCGGGTTGACTCCGAATGAAATTTCTTATAATACCTTAAT
>QNEL01000238.1 GCA_003645185.1 Candidatus Parabeggiatoa sp. nov. 3 | reverse complement strand
TTCAAAATCTATTGTGTATTATATAAAAAGTCACAAGTCGTTTTTGTGACCTAGGGAGCTTACCCCTTAAACATAACTAATTCTACTGATTTTTGGTGGTTTTGGCGTTTTTAAGTAAGAGTGCCAACTATAATTAATAATTAATTATATAATTCCTCAAACCATTGTGTCATTAGCCCAGATATTTCATAAATTGACAAATGATTATCTAATAACTTGATTTATAAAAATATATCACATAATACCTTTATAAATAGTATTGATAATCGTGTTCTTGAGATTTTAATGTTGTCATTTTAAGAATGGATTTAATAAGGAAATAGATCATAATAAAGTCTTGAGCAACTCAAAAAAATTATCACCAATGGTTGCCCAATGATAAATGATAAATGATTTCCACATTTCACATTTAGCGAAGCTAAATAAAGTTGCGCGCAACTTTTCACGCAAAAGTTTTGCGCGCAAAACTTTTGCGTGAAAGCGTGAACCGAAGGTCAACTTTTGCGTGGAACTGATAACTGATTAAATGGGTACATCAATTTGACGTAATATATCTTTTACAACGCTTTCATTACGCAACGAAACGTGCGCCGTGCCTGTGAATCCACTTTTAAACGATGAGCAATGACTGGCACGGCGATTTCTTGAATATGATCAGGCGTGACATAAGCCATGTCATCAAATAAAGCTAAGGCCTGTGCCGCTTTCATTAAAGTCAACGATGCCCGTGGACTGGCCCCCATTTGTACGCCTACTGCATAACGAGTAGCCCCTACCAAATCAACAATATTTTACGCGTTTAAGCTCGTCGCTTATACGCACCGCTTCAACCGCCTTTCTTAAAATTTGAACCTCTTCTTGAGTAGCACAAGGTTTTATCGTTTCACTGGCTTGCTGCTGCGCTGTCAAAATCGCGACTTCCTCTCCTCACATAACCCAAGCTAAAACGCATGCCAAAACGATCCATTTGTGCTTCGGGTAGCGGATAAGTCCCCTGAAATTCTATAGGATTTTGTGTCGCGATGACAAAAAATAATGCACTTAGCGGATATTGCTCACCATCTGTACTCACCTGCCCATCGCTTCTAACAAGGCCAATTGTACTCTCGGAGAAGCCCGGTTAATTTCATCAGCTAACAAAATTTCGGTAAATACTGGCCCTTTGTGAAAACGAAAAGCGTGTTTACTCGGATCAAAAATCGACACCCCTAAAATATCTGAAGGTAATAAATCAGGCGTAAATTGAATACGCTGGAAGGCCAATTGTAGAGACTGTGCCAACGCTTTCGCTAAAGTGGTTTTACCCGTACCCGGTAAATCTTCTAATAGCACATGCCCACCGCAAGCAAAAGCCGCTAATAATTTTCTGATAGCGCCCGCTTGCCCCGTGATAACTGTTTCAAGATTGGCCGCAATTTTTTGATAAATCGTCAGAGGAGAGAGAGCATTTGTGTGCATTTATCACTTATCAATCATTTTTATTTTTTATTTTTGAGTTTGTTGGTAGGAGTATAAACTTTAGTTTATCGGTAGAAGTTTGAATCGGTGTTCAAAAATTTGCAAACTAAAGTTTGAACGAAAGTTCTTACGATAGTTTGACGCTTCAGGATCAGAAATAGGCAACACAAGAGTACGAGGTGAATTATCTAAGCCTTTGTATTCCCTTTGAAAAAAATCATTAGCCACGGGCGATTGTTCATCATTCAAAGGTGCGCCTTTTGTAATAATCGCTTATGCAGGCAATGAATGATTAGTCAAAAATTTCTCATTCCAAGTCACCGCAGCCTGCACCTGCATACTGCCCACCGAAATCCACGAAGGCAAAGCATAAAAACCACAGGCTGGACAAGGATAACGCAAAGGCACAATTTCATTTTTAGCAAAATGCATTATTTTTTCTTGCCTTTAAAAACCCAAAGCCCACAGACTGGGATAATTTAGGGATGTATTATTATTCTTTTTAAAATCGCATTGAAAGTGCTTTTGTGACACATATAAAACGAGTAGCACTTGAGTACAACAAATTTTGCTGCTAAACAAATAAAACTTTCTAGTTTTAGGCAAAATTCGTTTATCGGTTAGTCAAATTTTCGTTCCAAATTTATTTTGCCGTTTTTCGTTCCAAATTTATTTTGCAATTGGATTTTCGTTCCAAATTTATTTTGCAATTGAATGTAGGGTGGGCAAAGATTGTTGCCCACCTCATATTAGAGAAATTGAGAAATAACAGGGTTCAAAACGTAGAGTGGGCAACATAGTTGCCCACCAACCTACCATTTAAAAAAAATTAAGGCAAACTATTCCAACTCTCTTGCATTGAACAATCGCCCGTAATCATCGCATTAAAACGAATCCCTTTACCGCGCAGCAGTCTCATGACTTTTTCGACATCGGCATCTGGATACGGTGAGGCATCAGTGCTAAACAAAATATCACCACCAGCTTTGGTATGCGGGATAGCCACTAACAAGGCTTCCATCGAAGCTTCGGGACACAATCCGCCACCACTGGCAGTTAAGTCTTCAATGGCACTGCGTAACACGGCTAAGTCTCGCGTAAAAGCGGCCATTTTGACTTCATCACCAAAGGTGAGTAATGCCATTAACGGGGCCGTGCTGGGATCAATTTCAGCAATGAATGCCTTCAAGGCTTTAATGACACCATTGATTTCTTCCTGCATTGAACCCGTGACATCAACCACCAAAGCTAAATCGACTTGAATATCTTCTGGTATGAAGATATTGGTGCGTTCACGGACTAAATGGGCGGGATATTCATTGGCCGTCACTTTGGCTTCATGCGTCAACAACAGCAAGCCCGCGTCTTTCAATTCAACATCCATTTCGACGGTGGCATGACTGACACTGTCAGCACTGGCAATACTCAAGTCATTCATCTCACAAGTGATTTGCGGGAATGCACTGGTATTACAAATGCCATAATCGCTGTTAAGGGACTTTAATTCAACCCCTTTGGGCAACTGACTGATTAAAGTGATACCCGTTGCATCGGCCTGCGCGTAATGACTCAATTCTACTGTCACCTTGTAATGCAAAACTTGAAGCATTTCTATCGGATCAGCTTGATCAGTGACGGTTACCGACAGATATGGAATGACTTGTGTCCACGTTTTTTTGATATCGGTGGGGTATTCTTGCGTCGTCACTGTCACCGTATTAATCAGGCTTTCCGTTTGCTTATTGCTGATCACCACTTTAACGTTGGCCGTCGCACCAGGGGTTAAGTCGGGCAAGCTACACGTTATCGTCTCGGCTTCACAACTGCCACCATCCAAAGCGTCAATGGTGACTAAGTCGCTGTGATCTGGCAAGACATCGGCCAAAATCACGTTGGTAGCCGTTCCCTCACCTTGATTGGTGACGGTGATGGTGTAAGTCACGTTTTCACCTTGTTTGGCAATACGCGGTTCTGGTACCACTTTAACATCTAACACGGGTTCGGCTTTGAATACCGGTTCACAAACCATTTCATTGTCACTGACAACACAAGTTGTTGAGTCAAAGAGATAACCGTCTTTAGTGGCAATGACGGTGTATTCCCCTTCGGCTAAATTACTGATTTCCCAATTGCCCAGGCTATCGGTTGTCGTGGTTTTGGTGTTGAGTTCAATGACTACACCTTCAATGGGTTCGCCCTCTTTATCCTTGAGAGTGCCACGCGCACTGTATTTTCCAGTGCTGAGAATTATCTCAAGCAAGTCTTCTAAAACAACCAAATCACCTTCATCATCTTCTGTTGTTAAGCTGAAAATACCACCGGTTTTCCCACTCAAGGTTTGATATGCCAATGCCGTTTCAGGACTACCGTCACAATTTTCTGCGAGCAAGACATGTGCTTTGACTTTCAGTTGTTGCAACTTTTCAATGGCAGCACTCATATCTTTATTCGGCGTGCTGGCAACGGCTAAGAACAAATGGCCTTCTTCCTTGAGATTAGTTGCGGCATATTCAATGGCATCAACTGAAGCTAAAGTACAAGTTGCATCTTCTGATGTCTGTAAGGCCCGAATCCGTCCAATTACATCAGCTAAGTTATCAGTGACAACACGGGTTTTGACAGTATCAGTGAAAGTAATCAACTCAATCACTGGTGGAGGCGGTGGATTAATCGGTTGGAATCCTTGTATAAATTCCAAATAAGCCTCTTTTGTCGGCGGATTGTTTTCATCAAACTGATTCGACCATTCTACCAACAGGCTATCACTAGGTGAAACAGGACCATTGGCAACCATTAATTTCACCAAACTATCCGCAATGCCTTGTAATTTACCTTCCATACGGAAATTGGCATCCAATACGATAGCAACATCAGCTTGTCTGCCGTCGCGTGGTGTAATCACTTCAGGATGTTGTAAACTGACACGAATACGCGCTTCTTTTTGTACCGTCGAGTCTGATTGAGAAGTTGCTGTGACGACTAATTCAGTCTGCTCGTGACCGCTTGTTGGTAATTTCACATTAATGAATAAGTCTGAACGCCGAAGTCCATTGACAGTCACTTCAGTCGGATAGGGCGGTAGTAACCAACCTTGACTGTCTTGTACTGTGATAGTGTAGGTATCTTCGGTAGGCCCATTGTTTAAGAGAGTCAAATGAACGGGCAAAATGCTACCGGGTTCACCTTTGGTTTGGCTTTGATAATCCAAATCAACAAAATGCAATATTTTGCTAGGATTGACGCTAATTTCAGGTGCATCAGCTAAATCTTCCAGCGTGACACCCTCATCAAGTAAAACCTCGTCTGCATAGACTTCAAATCGTTCAGCGGCTTGGAAAACTTTGTCGCTAAGGCCACGCAAGTCAATAACGCTGTTTGCGCCTACGCTTAACGTAATGACTTTATAAGCTTGAACAGCATTAGGAGACAGTTTACGCAAATCAACCTGTGCGTCATCACCGGCATAAATGTAAATGAAATTCGCATTGATTAAGCGCGTGGTTTCATCTACTTCTAACAAAGTCGGTTCATATCGAATCACTTCGGTTGGCAATACGAGTACATGATCAACGGTTCGACCATTGCAACCTTGGGTTATACCGCCTAAATGACTCAAGTTAATACTCATATTTCCACCACTGCCACCGGCGACATCGAACAATTTACCCGTGAAAATGCCCGTGAAAGAGGCAGAGCTAAACCATCCACTCTGTTTGATTTTAATAGTTTTTAACCAACTACCAATTGCCGCGGCAGTACCACCACAACCTGCTTTCAAAGTACCAGAACTACTGGATAATCCCATATTTTGAGCAGAAACATTAACCGAACCACCCCGTCCACCATAAGCATTGCCATAAATATAGTTGGCCCAGTCTTTAAACAAAATGGCATCACCACCATTGCCTGCCAGTAATGAACCAGTATTGATGAATTCGTTGGGGAAAATACCAACGTGACCCCCATCGCCACCCCACGCATCTATTTGTCCTGAAGCGGTTTCAAAATAAGGATAAGGGATATCATCACCACCACGTCCTCTGGCATCAATTTTACCGTCGTTGGTGAAACGACCAGCAAACAGGCTAATACTGCCACCAGCAGTAGCATGTTCATAAGCATCGCCAATGATTGAACCATTAGTACCATTGGTTGTGCTAATAGTGCCACGATTGTGAATAGCACTCGCGGTAACTACAACATGATTAGGGGAAGCAGATATTCTATTGAGATAGGTTTTGATAGTACCTTCGATACACAAACCAGCCACTTGAACTTGGGTATTACCTTTTGGCAAAAGAACAGTGTGCCCTTCTTTAACAAAGACAATGTCATTTCCAGTTGGCACATTGGTATCCCAAGTTCTTGAACCGTTCCATAACCCAAATGAACTAGCAGAAACGACAGTAGCATTGTTGATGTCACAAACATCAGTATCCGACGATACAATTTCGGAAGATCGTACCATTACCACTGTATCTCGCTTGCCGGTTTGACCACTGCTATTAGTCACGATTAAAGAGGCGTTGTAAACGCCGGGTGTCAAGTAGCTATGGGTACGGGTAGGCAAATTAACAAATAATTGATCATTGCCACCATGATAATACCCACCGCTAGTAGATACTACACCAGTGGTGCTATTACCATCACCGAATTCCCATCTGTAACGGCTTGAGCCACTTTGGATTTCGTTGGCACTGTGGTGGTGGGTTTTAGTTTTACAACTAAATTTAAAGGGACCAAATTTTCTACATTTTTTCTCTGTTGTAGTCCAACGTCGTATATAACCAACACCTACACTACTATTTCCAAAACTAACACTGATGCCCTCTCTACCAATCAATTCTGCGGGACTATTAATCAGTACCGCAAACGCAGAATGACTGGCAAGCGCACCAAATAGTGCAGTTGAGGCAATAATGTGTTTTAGCGAAAAAACTTTCATCATTATTCTCTCCTAATAAATAAAAAAACCTGACAGGTTTCAAAAACCTGTCAGGTTTATACCACTACCGATATTCTGTTCAAGTGCATAACATCATATAAAGCCGGGTGAATCGCTTCACTCGGCTAATTACACCATATTACTGGCAAGCCGCCGTTGGCATAGCTAACCCTTCAACATCGTCATAACCAATAGAAAGGTTAAGGTCTTTCTGCGGTTGACAGGTGGCTATCTCAAATGCCTGTAATTCCGTTTTGCGGTTGTTATGTGAACCTACCCATACAAGACCAGCTGGTAAAACACTAGCGGGTAATGCTTTTATAGCCTCAGTTTTGCGAGGTAAGTTGTCACACAATTCATTGGCATCCCCATTAGTAGGGTCATAACTCCACAATTCCTTGCCCACAACACCATACAAAACTTGGTAATTGCTATCCCAGCTCAAATCAGCTAGTTTTCTTGAGGAAGGCAATTCTAAGTTACCTTGTCCAGTCTCGGTATCCAAAATGACTAGCCCTTGACCTTTAGCCCATCCCCACAAAACGCCGTCATCATCAAAGGTGAGTCCACTGATGTCTTCAAATCCAGTGACACCCAATGAGCGTAATCCACCTGTATTGGCATCAAGTTTGTAGAGATGTCCATTAGGATGTCCAACAGCATTATCTCCTGAACCTAAGTAAATTTCGTCGGTAACTGGATGAATCGCCATAGCTTCAAGATCACAACCTTGGCAAGTTTCGCCAATTTGCTTAACCGTTTGGTCAACCGGGTTATAGACAAAAGGGATACTGTCATTGAGCCCTTTGTCTTGAACGCCATAGACTTGGCAGCTTGCCGGAGTAATAATACTACGGCATTCATTGGAGGATCCGTCTCTTATACCTCTTCTGGTATCACTGATATCATCACCATCGGGAATTTCATCTACTCCTTCTTCCCCGCTTCTGGTTCTATCTTCTAGGTCAGAAATTCGCTGCTCCAAACTAGCAATAGTTGTCGCTTGTGATGCAATGATTTCCTTTTGCTGTTCCACAGTATCTGTCAATGCGGCAATAGCTTCAGCTTGTTGAGTAATGGTTGCAGCCTGTTGGGTAATGATGGTTCTCAACTCAGCAATGATTTCATCCTGCTTTACAATATGCTGTCTTAAGTCATTTATAACTTCAGCCTGTTGTTGTACAGTTGCTTGCAAAGTGTGTACTTGGCCTTGTAAAGCACTTATTTGGCCTTGTAGTTTTTTAATGGTCTTCTTCAATTTTCTGCCACCGAAGAGGTTACCAAAAAAGTTCTTTATACCACCAAAAACTTTACGGATACCAGAACCAATAAATTTGCCGATTTTGCCAATACCTCTACCGGCAAAACGAACTAATTTTCTAGCACCTTTCACAACCTTAGCAACAAAACTGACAGAACCACTACGAACAAAGTGTCCTATACTGCTAATGCCTTTTTTGAATACTTTGCCTATTGAACTAAATAAGCCACGTACCCCCCTTCTTACATTGCCGTTAGCCGGTACTTCAATACACTCATTGGTAAGCGTATTTGTGAGCGTATAACTCTCCTCAGAATCATAGGCGTTAAAGCTCGCCTCAATGTTCGGAAAGTCTGGATGTGTAACAACCGTTTTTCCATTCCCATATATCACTGCTTGCGTTTTGGTTTCTTCATCTACAACATAGATATTACCATGTTCACCATCACGAATAGCTGTAATATTAGGTTGATTTTCATCAATAATATTCAAACTACCATCAGCATTGACTTTTACTACCAATGATGGATTTGAGATGCTCTGAAATGCAAATTGTTCGCTATTTCTTTGCAATATCAACTTAACATCAGGAGTGGCAGCATCAGTGATTTCCAAATCACCAGCAATATTAATAGTGGTTACTACACCTGGCAATGTTTCATCGATCAGCGTCATTTCACCATCTTTAATAACCAGCGTAGTTTCCGAGTCCCCATCTCTAACACCACGGCGAGTAGTATTTGAAGACACATTATTTAGAGAAAAACTACCGTCAGAATTAGGCGTTACCCGTAAAGATTCAACCACACCGTCATCATTCTTTGCATTAAAAAAGAAAGATGCGTCATCACGTTCACCCGTTGGATCGGTTGGTATAAAAGTTTCGCCGGTCGGTAAATCTATGATTGTTGACAACGTGGTAATTTCATCTTCTGACAATACACGCTTGATGATTCTAACTTCATCAATACTACCGCGCCATCTTTTTTCCATCCCTTCGTTATCACCACCACGTCCAATGTATAAAGCACCGGTCGGACTGATACTCGCTGGCATGGTACCCGATGTTTGTCTTCTAGGCTCAGCATCAACATAAAGCTTAGTATTAACACCGCCTTCAAATACGGCAGCCACATGATGCCATTTCTCATCAGCTAAAGAGGTACCACCTGTATCTCTGGCACCATTAAGTTTTACGCCGTCATCATAAAATACAGAGGCCACGCCTTTGCTCATATTAATGCCATAGTGTTGAGCATTACCACCACCATCGTAGTTAGAAACTATCGCACGAGTTTTTTTAGCGTCAGTTCCAAACACTGATACCCATGCAGAAATGGTGAAATTGGATAAAGTATCCGTACTATTGGCAATTTTCAAGTAGTCATCACCACCAAAAAAGCAAGCCATGTTATGATGTTTCTTTCTATCACCACCAACAAAAGTAACTCCTTGATTTTCAACGGAGCGTTTTTGTTCGCTCTGATCATCCACATTTCCATTACAATCAATGTGGAAAATTTGTTCAGCGAATAGTCCACTAACTTTACTTGGACTGGTAACTGGAGAACTATCTGGAGTAGCATCTGATAGTCCAAAATTGATTAGCACAGTTTGCCCATTTTCAGTAACCGATATTTGATGAGGCGGCATAACCCCCTCAGCAAAAAATGGAGCAGTCAACTGCATGTTATCGTCTAAATCAATAGAGATGTTATAGTTACCTACACTTTGAGCAGTGAAATAAAACTCACCATCTGTATTAGTGGTGGCATGGAAGTTCCCGCCTTGACCTTGACTGATCAAAGTTAGATCTTCTAAATACACGTTATGACCGCTTTGCACTGATTCACTAGGGTCATACACCCCATTGTTGTTTGCGTCAAGAAACACAATACCAGCGATAGACGAATTATCAGCACTCCCCATAATTGGAAAAGTACTTAATGATACTAGAGCTATTAAACTCACAAATAGCCATTGCCCAAATTCAAACGAGCAACTAAGGGCACTGTTTTTGCTTTTTTTAAGCATGAGTGCCCATGATGCGGGTATAAATCGCCACTGCCTATTAGGTGGCCCCAAATGAGTGTCCCACGGGGGAACACGTTTTCGTCGTAAATATGAGGTCATCATATTTTCCTTTTGTGGTCATATAAACACAATAATGAAATGGTTAATGCATACAGTAATATAAGAATTATCCATTTCGTCCTACCGATGTTACCGAAACGGGTCATATCGGCACCCCTGCAAAATAAATTGTCGGTCAAACCTCTCAGACTTTCTAAGGCCCTAAAAAGTTGCCACCCGACTCCACTTGAAACTTGGGGTGTGTGTTTTAAGTGGTTGTGCAAGTTGAATCAGTTATCAGTTAAAGTGCGTTTTACGTCATTTTTTGCGAGATGCGTATTAAACCAGAACATAAATAACAAATCACGTTATAAAAAACGTCACATCAAATGTCACTTAATATACCTTCAGCAATAAAGATTGGAACAAATTTTGTATATAAATCCAAAACCGTTATCACATCAGTTATCAGTTATCAATTAAACGGCGATTCAATTTAATCAAAATAATTGATGGGCGCTCATGATAACGGGTGTTTTTAATTCTCGCCTTGATCTAGGTCAGTTTTTCGGTCTTATCCGAAAAAAAATCTCAAAATCAATCCAATTATCAATTCTACGCTCAAGTTTTTGCGCGCAAAAACGGGTTAAGTGCAATTATCAATGATTAAAATCAAAGGAGGGTTCGATACTTAAATCGCACGAAGAGGTTATTATTGAATGTCAAGTTATCTGATTTAAATGGGGCAGGTAACAATAACAAGCCCTACATTGATTTAATTTTTGCGCTTAAAAAAAAGGACAAGAGGCCGTTTAAGAAAAAAAAGCTTGACAAGCAAATGAGCCATCTTTATAGTTCGCCATGCACTTAGCTAGGGAAAGCTACCCGAAAAGGTGGTAACCATAGAATGCCACTCTGCTAAGTGTTTTGTTCTCCATCAAAATTCTATAACTACTATGGGGTGTCACTTTATGACCACTCAATTAATTAGCCGTGATTTTCACGGTGCTACAATTCGCCAGCGTTCTAGTGATGGCTACTTAAATGCGACTGATATGTGCCAGGCGAATGGCAAACATTTCAAACATTACTTGGAAAATCAATCTACTACCGAGTTTTTAGAAATGCTAAGTTTAAAAGTCGGAATTCCGACCTTTAAAATTATTGAAGCAAAAGCAGGACGTTATGGTGGTTCTTGGATACACCCCAAGGGAGCCATTCATTTAGCTTTTTGGTGTAATCCTGAATTTGCCGTCATGGTGATTGAATGGACATATGAATTACTCACCAAAGGCACAGTATCACTAGACCCAAAACGAGAAGTTATTCCATTTGCTCAAGCCAAAGCCGAAGAATTAGATAAGCTTGGTATCACCGGCAACGCCAAACAAATCGCCCTCAACAACTCCATAAAGCAACAGTTTGATTGCGATATATTGCAATTATTTGGTATCGAATCCCAAGTTGCCGAGATCCAACAAGCCTTATTAATCCCCACCGAAATAGCTAAACGGGTTGGTTTAAAAAGTGCCCGTCCAGTTAACGTTCAGTTAATTGAATTTGGACTCCAAACCAAACACCGTGACGACAAGAAACGCCTTTATTACGAACTAACCGAAGAAGGCTGCAAACACGCCCAATACCAAGACACTGGCAAAAAGCATAATTCTGGTACCCTAGTCCGTACTATAAAATGGTACGAAAGCGTTTTGCAATTCTTCCAAGCCTTACCCATTCCTAAAGTATTTAAACTCACGTAAAGTATTATCAGTGATCAGTGATCAGTTATCAGTTAAACTGCGATTCAATTTTATCAAAATAATTGATGGGCGCTCATGATAACGGGTGTTTTTAATTCTTGCCTTGATCTAGGTCAGTTTTTCGGTCTTATCCGAAAAAAAATATCAAAATCAAAGGATGGTTCAATACTAAAATCACGCGAAGGCGCGAAGGCGCGAAGGCGCGAAGGCGCGAAG
>QNEL01000237.1 GCA_003645185.1 Candidatus Parabeggiatoa sp. nov. 3 | reverse complement strand
AGGGGCAACCACAAGGGATTGCCCCTACGGGCGGTTCGTAGGGGCAATCCCTTGTGGTTGCCCCTCTTCTTGGTTGTTTCTTTTAATTAAAATACCTGAAAATTTATGGTTCAGTACTTATATAATAAAGGATTAGAGTATAGTGTTACCCTGTTTAAATCCCTTCTTATATTGAAAACCCTAACTACAATCGTTATCGGTTTTTATCCCTTCTTATATCAAATCCCTGTAGTTTTTGTACTTGAAGCCCTCCATAAAATACGCCAATCAAATAGGCAAAAATATGCCCTTCTGTGGTATCCAACCATAAAGAATTGATTAAACAACCCACCGCTATTGTCACAACCAAACCTTGTGCTAACAGTGCAGGTTCTTTTTTTAAATAGCGGGTGCTGTACCACATCAAGTAAAGTAAAGCGACAAACAATCCGATACCAATCAACCCCAATTGCACGCCTATCATTAAATATTCACAATGAGGATTGGTGGTAGGATGAAGGCCGTGCTTTTCTGCCAATTGTTGGTATTCGTGGGTAAAACTGCCAGTGCCATGCCCGATTACGGGATGTTGTGCGATTAAGTACAGCGTATTTTTATAAAATTCAAAGCGATAGCCTATCGAAGTGTGCTTGTCTCCTTGTTCATAAGCCGCCATATCTTTTGGGATTTTGTTGATGCGTTGTCGCAGTATATCGGAAGAGGTATAAGCGATAACACTGAGCAGGATTAATACCAGGCAGCCGAGTAAAATACCGCGTAATCGATACGCTTGATAAAACAATAAGACGATTAAACAAAATAAGATCAAGTAGCCAGTACGCCCTGCACTCATAAACAGGATGTTATAGACGGCGAGTAAGACAACGATGCTGAGTAACCAGCGCCATCGCGGTTTTTGCCAAGCTTGTATAGCGACAAAATAGGCTGCTAAAGCCATGAGTAGATTCTGAGTGATATAGTTTTTGAAAATAAAGGGATTTTCAGGTGTGCCTTTGCCGACTTGCCAACCGCTTATCGCCATCAAATAGGCCAGAAATAACGTGATCCCCATGGCGGCCAAAAAAGCGTATAGCCCCCATTCACGACTTTGCTGATCTCTAAAAATCAGTATAAAGAAGGGAATATAGAGCCATTCTCGATATTTATCCACGATTCGCCCAGCCTCCGAGAGGGGAACAGGGGTATAGAGTAAGCCGATTAACAGGAACGTAAACAATAAGATCGCGAATAGCGCGACAGGATGCTGACGCAGTGTATTAAACTTTTGTTTATACTGCCCTTCTGCCAGTAACAACAAAATGGCGAGCGGGCAGAGTATATTGGTTAATGCGGTAGAGAGAGGAATTGATAAACCGATTAATACGGCTAATATGCGCCGTGTTGTGTCAAAATGGTTTGTCACGATGTTTTATACCAATTTATAGTGTTTTTTACTCATTTCCCAGCCGAATAAGCGTTCTAAGCGCATCATCCAACGATGGCGGCGTTCGCGTCGAGTAGGTTGATAGTGGGGATTCAGTATTAAATGATGTTCAGCCTCTTCTGCTAACCAGTTTTGCATGATGGCCGGATGCGTGCCTTTGAATTGATCAAGGGCTTGTGGATCGATATTGCCATAAGCCTCAAAAGGAGGAGGCGCATGTCCCCAATATTGGCTCACTTGTTGAATTTTAGCTTGCATGGAAGAGACAGCACGGACATGTCCGTAATGATAAATCGGTACACCCGCTAACGCCGCGTTAGGATAACGCCCCGTTTTATTTTTATCCATCACGACAAAAAATAAGCCGTCAGGGGAATAACTACGAATACTATTGCGTATGATGCGCGGCGCGCGACGATACCAACCTGGACTGATTGCCAAGGTATCGGGTGTACCATAAAAGTGATAATAATCAAAGACTAATGCATCTACTTTGGGATGAAGAAGGTAGTGTTGCAAAGTCGCTTTGATGGTTGGTATGTCTTGTTCATGAAGCACTTCATCGCCTTCTAAATAAAAGGCCCAATCACCGCTACAATTAAATTGAGCAATCATTTTTTGTTGAGCGTAGACATAACCGCGATCCTGCATAGATTCATTCCAAGTCGTTTCAATGACGCGCAATTTAGGATCATCAATCGCTTGGATACGTGTCAAGGTATCATCTTGCCCGGCCCCTACTGCTACGATGACTTCATCACATAAGGGGAGTAAGGATCGTAGACTTTCGATATAAGGATAACCGAGTAGTGTGCCATGACGGATGAAAGTGAAACCGCTGATTTTCATTTGTTATATCAATTATTGAAATTTTCAGGTATTTTAATTAAAAGAAACAACCAAGAAGAGGGGCAACCTTGCGGTAAAATACCTGTTTATTTGTGCTTCAGTACTTATTGTAATGAAGTGCGGTTGGTGGGTTTTCTACCCTCCCTACATTCAACATTTAATCCTTTGCAGGGTTGGGTGAATCATGGAACGGTGGGATCGCTCAGCGGATGGATAGAAAGTCGCTCAAATCAAAGATTGTGCCGACAGCGATCCCACCCTACCTGGCTACAAGCTAGAATTTGCCTTGTCGAATATCCAATTCAATACATTAAACACCACTTGTAATTCTCTTGTAGCCGATATCTTAACAGGATCTTTAGTGAAGATATTATTCTCTAATTTACCAAACATCCAAACGTCTCCTGTAGTAACAACACCATAACAATTTTTTGATCCTTGAATAGAAGTGGCATACATTTCTGCCAAAGTCTGCGCCCAACCTTCTTCCCAATTTTCTTTTTTGGCTTCCATAACACAGAGTGGTGGTATTCCCATTCCGCCATGTTTTGTTTTAATGGCAATTAGATAATCTGGTTCACCAACCAAGCCTTTATCCTTGTCTACGTTGTAGGCTACGTGCGACCAGATATAAAGCGATTTATACCTTGCACTTATCTGGGTTAAAATAGGCTTAATAATATCCTCGCAGATAGTCACTTCGTTGATAAAACTCATACTATCATTTAGTCGTTTTGTAATTTCAGAGAAAGGATAATCTGGTATTTGAATATCCAGCATATCAATTATGCTCTTATCTACAACTTCAATGTCGAATTTTCCGGCCACATCTTCAATTGATTCAAATTTACCGTATGGCATAATTATTTCCTTCAGATCAAATCGGCAAGGTTTTTATAGATATGCTATCGAATTTAATCAATTGGATAACTGAAATTCTTTTTTGAATTCCAACACATTAAATCCAAAAACATTAACTTTTTAACGTTAATTTTTCTTTCATATTTTCGCCCACTACGCCTTATGGGCACTGGGGTTGTTTTCTATAATTGATCCTGTATTAATTGTTAATTGTTAAGGAACAGGTTTAGTCCCCTGTTTTCAGGGCTGTCATTAAAAATGACAGTTGTAGGATAATATACCAGGGCAACCACAAGGGATTGCCCCTACATGCGCGGTCGTAGGGGTAATCCCTTGTGGTTACCCCATTATTGGTATTTTTATTTTTTGGATTTCCCTAACTTAAAGATTCTAACTCATCAATAGATAATTCGGTCGTTTCAGCAATGAAAGCGATATCCAGCCCTTTTGCTAACAAATTACGGGCGATTTCTAGGTTTCTTGCCTGTTTACCTTGTTCAAGTCCATTCGCCCATTCCTTGTTACGCATATTATTATAGTCCCGTTCATCTATGATTGCCATGCGTTCTTGGGGCGTTAATCCATCATCATCAATCAACTTAGCCGCTTTTTGCATGATTGGCCTTTGCAAGTTAATGTTAGGATTGCGGGGGTTATTGATGCTTTCCACAACTAAAGTCATCCAATCTTTTAATCCTTGAGGCGTTTTGTCGTTGAGGTAAAACGGATTAAGAAAAAACAATTGGTGA
Organism: Candidatus Parabeggiatoa sp. nov. 3; assembly: GCA_003645185.1. Taxonomy (GTDB): domain Bacteria; phylum Pseudomonadota; class Gammaproteobacteria; order Beggiatoales; family Beggiatoaceae; genus Parabeggiatoa. The sequence continues at coordinate 7,896 of QNEL01000237.1, read as the reverse complement.
GGATACAGTCTCATGGATTCCCCCAGTTCCGTTTCAGTGAGTTGATGAGTTGTCATCAAACTTCGTTGGTATTGCTTCTCACGTATTTTACGGGTAAACCAAACGATAGTATAAACAGTCCGTTCTAACTTATAGTCTTTGTGGCTTTTTACCAATTCTAATTGAGAGGCAATATGATAATGCCAAAAACGATCAAAATCGTAATCATAGCGTTCACGTTGGATTTCAATGACTAGGCGGTGGGTTGGATCATCAACAAAAATATCAATCTCAATATCAACACCGCCGATAGGTGGAATAAACTTCTTTTCAACTTCAATGGATTGGGGAGTGAGATCAATATCTAAAAAATCTTTGATAAAGGCTTTGAGGATTTCTTCATCCGACAGCAGTTTTTTAAAAACCACTTGGTTGTTTAAGGCTGCGATTGGCATGAGTTAGCTCCTTTTTAGTCAGAATTATAATTGACAAACACTATTTTGGATGTTTTTAGAGACTTTCTTGTAGGGAGGGTAACAAAAATTAGTTATCCACCATTTCCCTATTTTAATCGCCTTCGCAAAATAAATTTGAAAATAGCCGCAAAATAAATTTTGCACTCCAAAGAAACGCAAAATAAATTTTGCACTCCAAAGAAACGCAAAATTAATTTGGAACGAAATTAAATGAATTGTAACTAAATTGCATTACCTTTTCCAAAAGGCGGGTGTTAATAATACCAGTAAGGTAAAAATTTCTAATCTCGCTAATAACATTGCGAAGCTGAGAATCCATAATCCTGCGTCACTGATGTGTTCATAAGTGACGGCAACTTGCCCTAATCCTGGGCCTGTCATATTTAATGTCGCGGCAATGCCTGAAAATGCGGTAACCTCATCAACACCAGTTGCCAAAAACAGCAGTGATAACAAAATATAACTCGCCATATAGAGAAATATAAATCCCCATACCGCTTGAGCAACGCTATCTGATATTTTTTGATTACCGATTTTAACAGCAATGACGGCATTGGGATGGATCAAGCGCATGATTTCGCGAAGCGCTTGTTTGTATAATAAGATAACCCGAATGACTCGAAACCCACCAGCGGTGGAACCCACGCAGCCGCCAATAAAACCGCTGCCCAAAATTAATACGGGTAAAAATAAAGGCCAGCTACTAAAATCAGCCGTTGCATAACCCGTGCTACTGATGATTGAAATAACGGCAAAACTGCCGTAGCGTAACGCGGCCCAAAACTCGGTATAAACGCCCTTCCACATTAACACGATAACCGTAATCGCTATGAGCACCAAAACGATATAAATAAAGACGCGGCCTTGAATATCATACCAATAATGGCGCATATCCATTTTACGCATCACCACAAAATGTACTGTAAAATTGAGGCTGCCTAATATGATAAATACCATAGCAATCACTTCGATTAACGCGCTGTTGTAATACCCTAAACTGGCATCATGGGTAGAAAATCCGCCTGTTGCCACGGTTGAATAACTATGCCCTATCGCATCAAATAAACTCATGCCGGCCATCCAATATGCCAGCGCACAAGCAATCGTTAAAACAATATAGATATATAATAACGTTTTAGCCGTATTTTCTAAGCGGGGAGTCAGTTTTTCATCTCGCATCGGGCCTGGCGTTTCGGCACGATATAATTGCATACCGCCAATACCCAGCATCGGTAACACAGCTACGGCCAAAACGATAATACCCAAACCGCCAAGCCATTGTAATTGTTGGCGATAATACAAAATAGATTTTGGCCAATCATCCAAGCCAGTGATCACTGTCGCACCTGTTGTGGTAAATCCTGATACCGCTTCAAATATCGCTTGTGCAGGCGTTAAATCGGAAATAAATAAAAAGGGTAAGGCACCGACTATACTGAGAACCGTCCAAAACACCGCAGTAATAACAAAACCATCGTGTAAATGGAGTTCTTTTTTAACCTTTCTAACGGGAAACCAGAAGACGACACCCACACCAAACATGACCAAAAACGCCTGCATCAAGGGCATAAGCCCTTCATCTTCATACCATAATGATACCCCCAAAGGGGGTAACAAAGTGAGACTAAACGAGATCAATAGCAAGCCGAGAATACGTTGAGTGACAAACAGTTGCATTTTTTCAGTTATCAGTTATCAGTTATCAGTTATGTAGGTTGGAGTGAGCTTGCGAACTCCAACACTCCAACACCATAATCTTCATTGGTAATGTAGGTTGGAGTGAGCTTGCGAACTCTGCGTTAAAGCTACGATTCGCGAACAGACGCATTGTGGCTTGTTCGCCACACTCAAATTTGGGGTTGTTTGTTATCACTGTTCATTGATAATTGATTACCACGCTTTCAGCCTTTAACACGTTTTTGCGCGCAAAATTGTTGGAGTTCGCAAGCTCACTCCAACCTACATTGTTGGAGTTCGCAAGCTCACTCCAACCTACATAACTGATAACTACGTGCCAAGTCTTAAAATAGTGGCATGAGAACAATTGACGGTATGATGTGAAGTTAACACGGCCATACCGCCACCTTTCGTGTAGGTATTCAGCCACTCTTCAACCATCGCAATAGCCTTCTTATCGAGGGCAGTAAAAGGTTCATCAAGTATCCATAATGCAGCATCATTAATTAACAATCGTGCTAAAGCAACGCGACGCTGTTGACCAGCAGACAGTGTGCGCGTTGGGACATCTTCAAAACCGTATAAACCCACTTGTGAAAGCGCATCGGCCAAATCAACATTTGTTGGAGTTGCCGCTAACGCTCGCGCCATCGCCAAATTTTCTAAGGGTGTCAACTCCGCTTTTACACCCTGCGTGTGTCCGATATACGCCAATATTGCCCCATAATCAGAGCGAATGCTTTGAATATCCTGATTGTTCCAATATACTATACCCTCTGTGGGTAAGGTTAAACCACATAAAATACGTAAAAGGCTGGTTTTGCCACACCCATTAGGGCCTTCTATTTGGAGCAGTTGCCCGGCTGATAGGCTAAAATTTAAATCCTCAAATAACACCCTATCATCGCGGATACATTGCAAATGCTCAACAGCCAAACAATAAGTCGAGTCACCAAAATTATTTAACACCGATTAACCTTTTAAAATATTTATAAATATCAGCTACCTAACGGCCTTCCATTAAGCCGCACAAAATAACCGCTCATTTTGCTCATTCTTCAAAAAAACATAATAGCACATTAGAATAGTGTTCAATTATCAAATTTTTCTGGCCGTTTTTACACGCAAAAACGAGGGCAAAGAAAACAATTATCAGAAACTAAAGCTCAGGAAAAAGCGTTTTATAGATTTTCAAAAGGGCGAACACGCCCCCTTGGTGTGAAATTATTTACCTCTATAGAAAACCCGTTTTTCTATAAAATAACAATGCCTTGTGTTTTCAAATATTTTAGATCGCAAGGTTTTGGTAACACCTAAACGTCTAAATGTTTAACTTATGAACTCTTGAACTCCTGAACGCCTAATGCCTTTATCTGCCAAATGCCAAAATGGGCTTTGGAAACTTAAAATCAAATCAATTTTGCAAGAGACTCTTGGTTTAGAATAGGAAACTTTATGAATATTACAGATTTACTCGGTTTTGGTGCTGCAAATGGTGTATCTGACTTTCATATTTCAGCAGGTGTTCCCCCCATGGTGCGCGTCAGTGGAGATATGCGGCGGGTTGATGTTCCCCCCCTCGATCATACTCAAGTGCGTGACATGATTTACGATATCATGAACGATAAGCAACGCAAAGAATATGAAAAATTTCTCGAATGCGATTTTTCGTTTTCCATACCCGGTGTCGCACGGTTTCGCGTCAATGCCTACGTCCAACATCGCGGAGCAGGCGCGGTTATTCGTACTATTCCCGCCAAGATTTTAAGTTTAGAACAACTCAATGCGCCCGCTATTTTCAAGAAATTCGCCATGACGCACAAAGGCATTGTCACCGTCACAGGCGGTACCGGTTCAGGTAAATCTACCACGCTGGCCGCCATGATGAATTACCGAAATGAAACAGAATTTGGACATATTTTAACCATTGAAGATCCCATTGAATTTGTTCATGATTGCAAACGCTGTCTCATGACGCAACGTGAAGTCAAACGCGATACCCTCAGTTTTGATAACGCCTTGAGATCCGCCTTACGTCAAGATCCAAACGTCATTCTTGTGGGAGAATTGCGTGACTTAGAAACCATCCGCCTAGCCCTTTCAGCTTCAGAAACAGGACACGTTGTTTTTGGTACTTTGCACACGAACTCAGCCGCAAAAACCATCGACCGTATCGTTGAAGTTTTCCCTACCGCTGAAAAACCCACAGTGCGTACCATGCTATCAGAATCCATACAATCCGTTATTTCACAAAGTTTATTGAAAAAAATCGGCGGCGGGCGCGTCGCCGTTCACGAAATTCTCGTTGGCACGGGAGCCATTCGTAACTTAATTCGTGAAAACAAGGTTGCCCAAATGTACTCAGCCATGCAAACAGGACAACGATTTGGGATGCAAACCTTAGATCAACAACTTGAAGGACTCGTTCAAAAGAAAGTCGTCACCAAAGAACATGCGCGTGAACACGCACTCAACAAAGACAAATTTGCTTAATCGATTTTGCCACGGAAAAACACGGAAAAACACGGAAAAATTCATTCCGTGCTGTGTCATTCCGTGGCTTTTAAAAACTGGGAAATAATAACTAAATAAAGAGGAACAACAAGATGGAAAGAGATGAAGCCATGGGCTTTATGATCAAATTGCTCAAATTGATGACCAAAGAAGGCGGTTCTGACTTATTTATCACAGCCGGCTTTCCCCCCGCCATGAAGGCAAAAGGCAAAATGACGCCCATGACAAAAAAGGTTTTAACAGCGGGCGACTCAATGGCACTCACACAGTGCATTATGAATGATAAGCAACTCAAAGAGTATGAAGAAACCAAAGAATGTAACTTTGCCATTCATCCCCCCGGCCTCAGTCGCTTTCGTGTCAACGCCTTTATCCAACAAGGGTGTCAAGGTGTCATCATGCGTATCATTCAAGCTGAAGTGCCTGATTTTGACAAACTCAACCTGCCGCCCGTACTCAAAGAAGTCATCATGGCCAAAAATGGCCTCATCATCATGGTAGGCGGCACCGGTTCAGGTAAATCGACCACCATGGCCGCGCTGATAGATTACCGCAATCGCCACACTTACGGCCATATCATTACCATCGAAGATCCCATTGAATATGTGCATCCCCATAAAAACTGCGTCATCATGCAACGCGAAGTGGGCGTAGATACCGATAGTTGGGAAGCCGCTTTGCACAACACCTTACGCCAAGCCCCCGATGTTATTCTACTCGGTGAAATTCGCGATGCCGAAATCATGAACTTTGGGATGGAATTTGCACAAACTGGCCATTTAGCCATGGGCACCTTGCACGCTAATAATGCTAACCAAGCTATTGATCGTATTGTCGGTTTTTTTGATATAGAAACGCAAAAAAAGATGTTAGCAGATTTATCGCTCAACTTAAAATCCATCATTTCCCAACGTTTAGTCAAAACCCTATCAGGTGGACGTGCCGCCGCCATTGAAATTCTGCGTAATTCCCCATTAATTGCAGAACTGATTGCAGTGGGCGATGTCGGTGGCATTAAACCGATTATGGCTAAATCCTCTGACTTGGGCATGCAAACCTTTGATCAGGCCTTGTTTGCTCTCGAACAAGAAGATCGCATTAGCTTTGATGAAGCCATTGCCAATGCTGATTCTCCCAATGAATTGCGCTTAAAAGTTAAATTGGAAGGTAAAGATGCACAAGGCGGATTAGGGCCCTCTGGCTTGAAATTGCTAGAGACAGAAGGAGAGAAGGGAGGACATTAATCAGCTACTGTCGGGTGGGCGTTGCCCACCGATGTCGCTTCAACATCACGCGCCCACGACACCCAATACCGATTTTCAATTCTCCTAAAATTCACCTCAAAAATTCAAAAATCAACTATGGACTTGTCACCTTATCTGAAATTAATGACTGAAAAAAACGGCGATGATTTATTGATAACCGTTGGATCGCCGGTCAGCATTAAGCTAAATGGCAAAAACAAACCCGTCGGCAAAACGGCCATCACGGCAGACATGGCAAAAGCAGCCGCTTTTGCTATAATGTCTGACGCGCAAAAAAAACAATTCGTTAAAGACAAAGCTTTAGATTTTGACTACAGCAACGACATTGGTGAATTTAAAGTCAGCCTCTCTTTTAAAAACAAAGCAGTAGGCATCGTTATCAAACCCGCCAGCGATAAAGCCGCTACCAAAGAATCTGAGAAAAAAGAAGAAAAACCAAAAGCAGAAGTTAAATCCGATTCCGAAGAAATCCCCATGATAGACAGCACCGAGTTGCTTGATTATTTAAAGATAATACATCAATGTGATGGTTCAGACTTATTTCTCACCGTCGGTTCCCAAATCAAGGCTAAAATTTACGGCAGCGCCCGCCCATTGAGTACCTTTTTTGCCACACCAGAGATTACCAAGAAATGTGTTTATTCCATTCTAACCGATGAGCAAATCTCCCAATTTGAACAAACCAAAGACTTAGATTTCGCCATCTCACTGCCCGATGGCAGCGCCCGTTTTCGTGGCAACGCATTCTTTCAACGCAAAACGATTGGCCTAGTCATGCGATTTATTCCCTCCGAAATTCCATCAGCAGAAGCAATGGGTACCCCCGAAATTTTATTAGAACTCATGATGTCTAAACGCGGTTTACTGCTCATGGTAGGCGGAACAGGTTCTGGAAAATCGACCACTTTAGCGTCCATGATTGATTACCGCAATGCGAACTCTCCAGGGCATATTTTAACGATTGAAGATCCCGTCGAATTTTCGCACCCCAATAAAATGTCCATTATCAATCAGCGAGAAGTCGGCGTAGATACCGCCTCTTACGCCACCGCGATTAAAGCCTCCTTGCGCGAAGCGCCAGATGTCATATTGATTGGAGAAATTCGTGAGATGGAAACGATGGAGGCCGGTTTAGAACTCGCCAATACGGGGCATTTATGCGTCTCCACCATGCACGCCAACAATGCCAACCAAGCCCTAGATCGCATTGTCAACATGTTTCCGAATGAAAAACAAAAATCCCTGTTTATGGACATGTCATCTAACATTCGGGCTATCATTTCCCAACGCCTGATTCCAGATGTGCGTGGCAAACGCTGCGCTGCCATCGAAGTGATGATCAACACCCCGAATATTGCCAACCTGATTCTCAAAGGAAGACTGACTGATATCAAAGATGCCATGAAAGCCAGCGGCGCAAAAGGGATGCAAACCTTTGATGATGCCCTCTATTATTTATATAAAGACGGCAAAGTCAGCAAAGAAGAAGCTTTAAAGAATGCCGACTCGCGTAATGACTTAGAAGGTAAGATCAGCTTTGGTTAAAGGTTTGAGATTTACGTTCCAACTTTAGTTTGCGAGCCGGGGTAAAAACTATCCTAAAAAGAAAGGGGCAACCACAAGGGATTACCCCTACAATCCGTCCAAAGGGGCCCACGCGCAAGCCCATTTTGTTGCTATAACATCAGTAAAAAAATAAAAAATAAGTCATCTGTTTCGATTTTTATAGGTTTTATGCATTTTTCTGGGCAACTTAAACGCACGATTTATCACGGCCCCCTTCATAAAAATAATTTCTGGGTTGCCCTTTTTGAAATTCTCTGAAGGTGGCTTTGAAAATCGCGCCATGCTTCAATCAGTTATATAAGTACTGAACCATAAATTTTCAGGTATTTTAATAGAAGCAACCGGGGCAACCACAAGGGATTGCCCCTACAACCGTACCCGTAGGGGCAATCCCTTGTGGTTGCCCAAAATACCTGTTT
>QNEL01000236.1 GCA_003645185.1 Candidatus Parabeggiatoa sp. nov. 3 | reverse complement strand
GTTGATAGAATCCAAAAGTTCAGTGGATATGGTGTTATTAATAAAGGAGCCGTATGAAGTGAAAGTTTCAGGTACGGTTTTGAAGACGAGTTATACGGCGACGTAGTCCAGCTTAGTTTAACTTTAACCGAGTACAACCCCGATCTAATCCCTTCATATATAATCCTTGTCGTTATTGAACTTTGGTAAAAAACTTGAACATCAAATCATAAAATATCACTGAATCGAACCGAAGTTTCTTTCTGAGCCTCGGTTTATAAGAATTCAAAATCAGGTTAATCTTTTTTTTGACTATATAAAAGCTGGGTAATTTGCTCTGAGACTAAGCCAATCAAAAAAATTAAGAGTGATGTTGTAAATAATAGCATTCCCATATTGGTAAAACGTCCAGCTGTTATAAAAGTGTACATGTAATAACTCAATCCCAGCATAAAAAATCCTAAGCTAAGTGAGCCAAATAACTTTAAGGGCGCGTACAAAGTACCAATCTTGAAAATAATCAGCAAAAACCGCACACCATCACGGAGAATTTTAATATGACTTTTACCAATCCGTGTGTGTGCGACAATAGGAATATAACCAACGCTATAGCCGGCACGAAAAAAAGCCATAGTGATTGTACTGGGATATGAAAATCCATTGGGCAATAAATAGAGAAATTCTTTAAATTTATTTGCCTTAACGGCGCGAAAGCCAGAAGTTAAGTCTGCAATCGTATGTCCAACCATCCAACTTGATAACCAATTATAAAAGCTATTAGCACACCACCGCCCCCAACTCGCTTGTGATTCGGCACGGCGGGCCCCAACCACCATATCATGTCCTCGTTCCAATTCTGTCAACAAGCTTTCAATATCTTGAGGATCATGTTGTCCATCAGCATCCATAAAGACTAAAACATCACCGTTGGCAGCACGGGCTCCACTTTTAATCGCTGCACCATTGCCCATACTATACAGATGACTGATAACTTTGGCTCCGGCTTGCGCGGCGACATTTGCAGAGCCATCGCTAGAGCCATCATCAACGACAATGATTTCTGCGTCGGCATGAGTTTGTTTTAGGCGAGGTATGAGCGTTTTTAAACTCTGTGCTTCGTTGAGACAAGGAAGGATAATGCTTAACGGCATGTTATTAAACATAAATTCAGATTTTTAAGTCACCTCGAAAAAAATATCGAGCGATAAAAACCTGACAGGTTTTGAAAACCTGTCAGGTTTGGGCCAGAAGTATATATTCCATTAGTGAGGTAGGTGCCTTCCAATTCTGAAAAGAAACCCAGTTTCTTGAAGAAACTTGGCTTATTACCTCGAATAAAATCACTTTTCCTTAATTTGAAGTCCCATTTCATGCAGTTCCCGCATACTAGGAATATGCAAATCAAAAAAACTTAAATCCTTCTCATAAAGATACGCCTTGATAGGGTTCAATTGGGCACGAGTTTCTTGCAAATAAGCTTCTGCTTCATCAAACTGTTTGTTTTGAATCAACAAATCAATTAAATCTAAACGTCGCTGTAACGATTTACCCTTTACCGCTAATGATTGCTGCAAAGCTAATATCGCTAATTCCAAACGTTGTTCAAAAATATGAAACATAGCATAACGATGATACAAATCAGCTTGAACGGCAGCGTTATTAGGATTGTGCAGCAAGGTGTTGAGCATATTATCTACCGTATCAGAATCTAGCTGACAATGTCCCATTTGTCGTTCTTCCAATATAAAAGTTAATAGTTCTGATGTGACTCGATCATATTGGCTCGTTTTAAAATGCTTAATCATTTCCTGCATATCAGGCAAACGGGTTTTTTCCGAGAGACACGACAACGATATCAAGTATAAATAAGGCGCAGTCTGTTCTGGAAAAACTTCGATCATATCTTGAGTGTACGCTTCTGCTTGCTCATGAGCATCGATGCGTAGAAAAAATACCACGGCGTGGCTTTGTGCCGCAAGAGATTTAGGACTTTGTTCTGCCCAAAAAGCAATTTGCACTGAGGGTTTGCCCCATAAATCAGTTTGTGACCAAGTTATCAATGGAAATAAGGTCAGCCATAACACACTGAAAAAAATAGCTATTTTGCGTAAATAAGGACTCAATATATAATCAAGTAACCACAAAATACCATAAATGGCTCCAAAAATGATTCCTAACATAGGCAGGTAATTGCGATGTTCAAAATACAACATCAATCCAATAAAACTGGATTCGAGAATATGGCCTGCGAAAAACCATAATATGCCAAATGCTAAAACGGGCCATAAGCGGCGTACCCAGACGCCTATAGCAAACATCACGATGATAAAACTGACCGCTATCAGGGTGGGTGCTGTCAATAAACTATGAGATATTGGGTAATCGTCATGGAACAAACTAAATCCATAGGGACGCAATAACACTATTTTGGCAAGATAATCTATTAGTATGCTTGCTTGAGTCAGCAAACGTTCTCCCATTGTAAATGGACGAGTTGCGTAATTTTGCAATAAGCCTTCAAAATGAAATGTGAGATAAAATGCGAGCAAAATGAGAGGCAAATAAAGAAAAATGCCTGACCAAATTGGCCAATAACGAGGTTTAGGCAAGGCGCGTAATATTGTGACTTCCAATACGATGATATAGAGAACCAGTAATATACCATTTTCTTTGCTCAATGTTGCTAAGATACCACCTACTACAACACCGATAGAAATCCACAAGAAACCTGATTTTAATTTATCTTGTGCTATCAATTGACGGCCATGTAAATAAACCAAGAGCCCGGCTAAGGTAAACAGTGCGGAGAGTTGCGTCATACGCTGTACCACGTATAACACTGTCGAAACTTGGAGGGGATGTAATAACCATACAATGCTAGTTAGTAAAGCGAGGAGGAGACTGCGTTTTTCTGGTAGTGCCATAATGCGGGTTAAGATAAGAATTAACCAAAAAACGAAACAGCCGTTTAGCAGGTGTATCATTAGGTTGACATATTTAAACCCAAACGGATTAATTGGCCAATCACTCGCTTGTAATGCAAAAGTCAGTAATGATAAAGGTCGCCCCAGTTGACTGGATAGACCTTCAAGGGTAAAAAAAAGGATGCTATTGGTTCCATTCGCAACATTGGCGAGTTTTTGGAGATTGACTTCGTCGTCAAGCAGAAAAATACCTTGCAATCCTTGCCAGTAGATTCCGATAGTGGCTACCAAGACTAGAAAAAACAGGCTGCCATAAACCAGTTGAGGCATAAGAGAAGAGTTGATTTTAAACATGTTGAAATGTGCATCAAATGAGTACAAAAAAAAACCCGCTATGGTAAGCGGGTTTTAAATCAAATCAAGCTAACACTGGAATTTATAATGTGATTATTGATCAACCGTCAGGTTAGCTCACTAGCTTAATTACTTACTTGCAATCCTTAGGCAGGTATTTAGGTGCTAGATCAGTACACGCACCGTCGGAATTTTTGCAAGACCATTCTTTTGTAGTCGCAGATAGGAATATCCAGCCAACTTTGCTGGTGTTCTCGCCGGCCCCAAAATCCGGTTTCATGGTGAAGCAAAACGCGGGGTTGTCCTTATCAGGCGTGTATTTCCCAAGAGATACGTTGTTGCCAACAAATTTCACCTCATCAGCCACTAGGGTGGCTTCTAGGGTTGGCCAATGACCGACTTCAGTGTGGAAGACATCAAGATAGGTCTGTACCCCACCCCACAGTGAGGGCGCTTCACCCACCTTCGCCTTCTTCATGTAATCGCTGTAAGCCGGAATAGCGACAGCGGCCAAAATCCCGATGATCGCGACAACGATCATCAATTCGATTAGGGTAAAACCCTTTTGCTTAGTCATGGTATTTCTCCATTGTTAGTCGTTAATTCAAAAAACTTGACCCGTCCATCCGGGCGAGGGTTACGGATAGATGTAAGCACAAGGTATGCCAGTTTTGCTATCTTATTGATTTTACTCAGAAAGTTGCTTTTTATAGCCTGTAGATTGATGAAGTGCTGGGATGATTTTCAGCACTTTTTAGGCCTCATAAGACAATATGTTATTGATTTTTATGAGATAAATGACAGGTGCTGAAACGCAGCACAGGTGCTGAGTTTCAACACTTCACTATTTCAGCAGTTCAGTATTTTTTTAATCACCCGTTTGGTATGCTATCCCGAAATGGGCAACCACAAGGAATTGGCCCGAAAACGGGCAACCACAAGGGATTGCCCCTACTAAACTTTCACTACTGTTAATCCCGTTGCCTGAGCGGCTTGAATTTGTTTTTGATCTGATGAGACAAATTGATCCGCGCCATACACTATAGCGCTGCCTAAATGAATGGCATCCATCGCACGTAACGTATTATTTTCAAGGCAACTGATGACACGCAACATCACATATGGTGTGATGTCGCATATCTCGATATCTTCTAAGTCAGTTAAAATCGCTGTTTTCAGTTGCTCATATTCTTCCTCTGATAACTTGCCTTCGCGTACCAATCGGCAAAGTGTTGAGATGATTTCAGGCAAGCAGATAATACTCAATGCCAAGGCATCCGCTTTTTGACAAATCTCAACGACTTGCTCACTGCCTGTTTCGTTGACATACCGTTTGACAAAAGCTGAGCTATCAAAAAAGATTTTCATCGATCTAGTCTATCCTTTTGAATTTCTTGGCTTAAAGATAATCCTTTAAGCGTCAAACGCGGTACTTCCTTTTTCCATGAAGGGATTTCTTTGGGCGTGGGTACAATGTGGGCAATGGGCTTTCCTTTACGATACACTCGAACAGTATCTCCGAGTTCAACAGCGTCAAATAAAAACTTAGCGTTTTTTCGTAATTCGGTAAAAGTGGTTTCAAGCATAATGATAAGACTCCGTAAACAAAATAAGTTGGTAATGTACATTAAAATGTACATCTTGTAAACAGAAGAATACTTGCTTAATAACCGTGTTTATTTGGCTATTGTGCTTGGCAGAGACTTGAAAGGGTTTGGCGTAAAAAATTCGATGTAGAGACGCGATGCCTCGCGTCTCTATATGTCTTGCGTCTGTGCGATCTAGAAACGCGATGAACGCGATGCTCTAGAGACGCGAGGCATCGCGTCTCTACATAAACCCATGAACTCCTTTAGAATTACTGAACCAAGCGATGCGTGTCTTGTGTGAGGCGTGCAAACCCTCGCGCTGGGCGCTGTATTTCATCTGCCTGTTGAATCGATTGAGAGAGAAAATTCACATTGAAGCCTGTGTTGAATTCAATCTCGCTACGATGTTCTTTTAGAACAATAGAGGTGGGCCGTTCCACTGTCGAAAAAGCCCCACAGGCTTCGCCTACATCACAAATGAAACCGTCATTATTGAAATCACTCCCGGCCGCTATGATGTAAGTGCCAGCCGCTACATTGTCAAATCTAAACGCATAAACGCCGTTTATCGCAGCGGTACGTATTTCTTGCACCGTTTCTAATGTGCCGGGATCGACTAATAATATATAATGAAATCCGGCATCGCCGCTGATCCCAAATTCACTCACTTGCAAAATCACGGGGATTGTCACGGTATTCGCATTACTGATAATGCTGATCGTGGCGCTGAAGGTACCCTGTGTCAAACGACTACGATCTATTTTGATGATGTATTCATTTTCACTGGATATATCTATTGATAAAAAGCCACCCGAATCTTCTGTGATGCTTTCTATCAACAATTCACCATTGCCGCCATTACTCAGCGTGAGTACCGCTGTCGTGCTATTTAATCCGAAATTCAATGATTTAGGATTGACTAGCAAAAAGGGGGGCAGGGGTTCGGGTGCTTCGCCACCTGTTAATTCTGCCGCTGCGAGTACGGCTTTTTGGGCGTTGAGCAGGCCGTAGCCAAATGTGTCATCGCGCCCTGGCGGGCCTAAATCGTCGGTTATGTCGCCGCTTTTTAACAGTTCATCAAAATCTTGGGGCGTTAAGCTCGGATTGACAGCCTTCATTAAGGATATCACGCCAGCCACTTGGGGTGTTGCCATTGAGGTGCCCATCGCATAGTCATAAGAAAATTCGAGACTTGAGCGACTACCCGGTTGCTCGGTGCCCATGGTGCTGAGAATGCTATCGGGCATGCCGTCACCGTCAATATCTGGGGTATTATCTCCTCCGGGTGCCATCACATCGAGATCAATTCCAAAATTGGAGTAAGAGGCCCGTTGTTTGTTGATATCGACAGCGCCAACGGAGACAACGTTAGCTAAAGCCGCTGGATAGCTTGGCAAATCCGTGTTTTCATTGCCTGAGGCGGCGACAACAATCAGGCCAACATCGCGTACTTCGTTCATCAAGTCTTGAAATCCTGCTGAATAATCGGGGCCCCCTAAACTCAGGTTGATAATGTCGGCGCGTCGTGTCGGTATGGTACCTGAATCATTAGGTAATCCGGCCGCAAAACGAATCGCTTGTTCAGTATCGTAGTCTACACCCATGCCGCCTTTGCCTAGTACTCGTAAGGGCATGATTTTGGTTAACCACGCAACGCCTGCTACCCCTTCGTTATTATTGCTCTGTGCTGCCACTGTTCCCGCAACATGGGTGCCGTGAAATGTGCTGCCGCCTGGAAATTGATCGCCTGGATCATTGGGGTTGGCATCAATGCCGGGATCACTGTCTAATTCTGTATAGCGGCTGGCTATAAAGTCATAACCTTGAACCAATTGATTTCTCAAATCGGGGTGTTGAAGCAATACCCCTGTATCAACAATGGCAACAATGACTTGATTATCACCGATTGTGGTATCCCAAGCTTGAGGTAAACTCATCAAGGAATGGTTCCACTGGTAATGATAGAAAGTATCGTTGGGTTCGCGAAACGCTTTCCATATGTAATTAGGACTCGCTTCGGTAATATCTGGACGTTGCCGTAATGCCTTGATCGCTAACAAGGTTTCATATTTGGCTTTGAGTTTGGGCGTGGCAAAGGCCATTTGATTGGCGAGTGAACTCCCTAAAGATTTGAGCGGCTTTTTAATCGAATACAACATGCGCCGTTTTCGATCCGTACTGTCGGTTTGCATACCCAGCGTGGCAAGGCTACCTTGATAGACTTTGTCTTGTGAGAATTTGATAATGATTTCACCGGGCACGAAGTCATCCGTTAACTGTATACTGCGAGATGTGGTTGTCACATCTTGCCCAATCGTCAGCGCATAGTTAGAGGCCCCTGAATGGGCTTGCACTAGCACAAAATAGCGCCCATCTGTTGGCACAATGATATTTTCTGTTTTGCCCTCGCCTACTGAAGCATTTAAAATCACGCCATTCCTATCTAGCAAGGCTAAGTCTAAATCATTGCCGACTAAATTCTCGTTAGCCACAAACAGCGTAATTCTTTGGTTCGCACGTAAGTCAACTTCAAAGAAATCATTGACATCGCCAGCACTTTGAGAACGCCCTGAGGGCCCTGACCAGGGTTGATTGACATAACCCCCTAAAATCAACGGGTTATGAACCAATTGTGCTGTGTAAATGCTATCATTCTCAAGTGAGTCAGCTACCCTAACATCGTTTACATCGTTGTCTTTAGCCGTATTCCCAGCTACAAGAATATGCCCACTGAGAGAATAACTGATCTGAGTCGTTCCACTGCTACTACTTGATGAACTACTGCTATTACAGCCAGTGAGACTCAAGCAGACTAATAAAAAAAACAGATATCTTATTAACATGGTGTTAATTCCATCTGGTGACTTTGATAATGGTCAATTGTCAATTGTCAATTGTCAATTGAAAACTGATAACTGAACGAATGACGTTGAAAAATGATTATTATAACCTAAGTTAAGTTTAGATGGTGGGCAACAAAAACCCGTTACCCACCATTTCACGCTAAAGTTTCGCGGAGCGAAACTTTAGCGTGAAATACATTTTGATTTATACTGCACGCGGGCACAATTTAAACTTTTAGCTTTAAGTTTCCCAATGGCATAAAGTACAAAGGCAAATCGATAAAAATCTTAAAAAGCACAACCCCGTAGGGGTTGAATGTGAATAGCCCCAGGTGGCAACCTGGGGTTGCCAAAAGTTAAGTTTATTCCCGCGCCGAGTATATGTATAATGATGAGTATTACATTAGCGAAGGAGTCGTTTGAAAATATGCAACAGATATTCGGTGACTTTATTGAAGAAAAACAAGATGATACGGAATACTTGGTACTTGGATTTTCACCTGGCTCTCTTCCACTTAAGGAACGCTGGCGAACTAACGGTTTGTCGGCTGATTTTATAGCTGATTATCTACAGATTTTTTTCATCGGTCAACAACAAAATAACCATAGATTAAATGCACCTATCCCTGTACCGAGTAAAAATGCTGTGAAGTACATTGCTAATGAATTGTTGGAAAATGCAATGAAGTTTAGTGATGAATTCTCGCATGACATGACTCGATTTGCATTCCATTTGTACAGCAATAAATTGACATTTTACGTGACGAATAGTATTAAGCCTGAGAAGATTGAAACGTTTCAGGCTTTTATCAAGGAATTAATGCATAAATATCCTTCTGAACTCTATTTTCGCCGTATGGAAAGCAATGCTAATGATGAAAATACTAATTCTGGGCTGGGCATTTTGAGCATGATATGCGATTATTCGGCTAAAATAAGTTGGAAGTTTGATACGCTTCAAACAGA
Organism: Candidatus Parabeggiatoa sp. nov. 3; assembly: GCA_003645185.1. Lineage (GTDB taxonomy): Bacteria > Pseudomonadota > Gammaproteobacteria > Beggiatoales > Beggiatoaceae > Parabeggiatoa. The sequence goes on along the minus strand of QNEL01000236.1, from coordinate 3,169 downwards.
ACCCAGTATTATAACTGTAACAACAATGGTGTCTTTAGACGTCTGATATTTGGAGATTTAATAAGGTATGGAAATTAAAACTGATGATTATGCCGTAACTTACGATCCTGAAACGGCGATTGTGGTTTGCAAAGGTTCATTATTATTGAGTAGCGCGGAAGAATATGCACCTATTTTGGACTTACTCACTACCGCGGCAGATGAACAGTCTACAAAATTAACTGTGGATGTGAAGGAATTGGAGTTTTTAAACAGTTCTGGTATTAATACTTTCACGAAATTTGTGGTTAAGGTGCGGAAAAAACAAACCTTGCAACTTGAGGCAGTGGGATATGGATCGATTCCTTGGCAAGTTAGGTTATTGAAGAACTTGCAACGCTTATTGCCAACTTTAGCCCTTAAATTAGAATGAGAAAGGGGAAGAGGAGAAATGGAATAGGAAGGATTTTCTGTATTCCAATTATAGATTAAAAATTTCAGGGCAACCACAAGGGTTGCCCCATTTTTAGTTAGACATAATATTTATGTTCTTTTCGACGAGTACCCGATCGTTGAGTAATGACACCCTTTACAGCATCCAAACTCGAAATCTCTAATGTCGGATAGTGATCATTTAAAGGCTTGAGAAAATATTGCTGATTTTCAATCAGCAGTTGCCTAAAAATGTACTCGTCTTCATAAACGGCAAAAACATAACTGCCATTTTGCACTACGCCGTCAGGCTCAATAATTATAATATGCCCTTCAACAAATTCAGGTGTCATACTATCTTCCAACACGCGCAGGGCAAATGGTTCATTTCCACATTCGCTCATAGTACAACCTAGTACAACGGATTAACGGAATAAACGGATTTTTTATCGGCTTAATGAAAGGATTGAAAGTCGATAAGCCAGATTCAGTAGATCGAATAACAAATAAAAGCAAAATAAATTTTGCACTCCAAGAGCAAGCAAAATAAATTTTGCACTCCACTGCTGTCATGATTGGCGCTGATTTTTTTTAATGATTTTAATATATTTAATCAGTGTTAATCATGACAATCAGTCAAATCAGCGTTCTATCTAATCTATCAGGATTGATTGGATTTCGGCGGCACATAATGGGGATCATTGGGATTGAGGAAAACAAAGCTCGGATTGCCCTCTTCAATTTCAAAAAAATCCATTATCGCACCCTCTAGTAATTCTTTATAAACCGGTTTAAAAACAATATCAACCCCCTCGGTGTGAATAAGCACATCGTCATCCATGATCTTGTCAAACCCCATTTTATTATACTCGATACTCCCATCGGCTAAACGGTGCGGCGCAAGCCGTAAAGCTAATCCTTCCATTTCTCCTTGTGTAGCCGCTTTTAAAATTTGAGCCGCCGCGTTTTCTGTGACTTTAAATATAGGCATTTGAATTTTCCGATTCGTTTATTGTTAACAAAAGACAATTTGAAAAAAATATTTTTGACTGACTTCAATAGTTGAGGATAATAGTCAACTTTTAAAGTGAATGATGAACAACCTATTGAATTAATTCATTTATTTTTTATATTGCGGACAAATTCAACAAAACGCCGTGTCCAATGATTGTTTTCAACATCGCGCAAATGAACATAACTGGCTAACGTATTTTTATAAATCACCCCATCATGGCTACCATCTAATCCTTGCCCACGCAAAACGTAATAAGCAAATCTCAGATCAGAAGGCACAGATATCGCTTTAGAATAATGAAATTCATGGGCATAAAAATCGGCTGGTTGGTTTGACGCATCAAGTAAAGGCCATAATCCATTGCCCGTTTCGCGTAAATGAACATAACCCCGCCCTTGTGGGCGACTTGTCATCACCGTCTCAAATGGCAAAGCGCCCACCATTTCACACGTTTTGTCGCGCCAAGTTAATTGACGAGATAAATACATCAAACCACCACATTCAGCATAAACCGGCATCCCTCGCTCAATCGCATTACGAATCTCTGTTTTTAAACGCTTATTATCAGACAGTGCTGCCATCTGCGTTTCAGGAAACCCGCCACCGATAAACAAAGCATCTACATCAGGCAAATGCATCTCATGCAGTGCATCAATCAATACCAATGTTGCCCCAGCCGCCTCTAAGGCTTCCAAATCGCCCGCATAATAAAAACCAAAGGCTGCATCGCGCATGACACCTATCTTGATATCAGTCACTTTCCGCGATTCGTGCCAAGTCAATTTGCTATTGTTAACTAAATCGTCGCCCCAAGTAGGCTTAGCGGCGATATTGATTAATTGATCAAGATTAACTTGCTCCGCAATGCGTTTCGCAATCATCTTGATTTTATCAAGTGCCAAATTATCTTCATTACTTGGCATCAAGCCTAAATGTCGTTCTTCAATCACTAAAGACGCATCACGTCGCACCGCACCAATAACGGGCACATCCGTATAATAAGCCATCGACTCACGCAATTTAGATTCATGTCGATCCCCTCCCACCCTATTCAGAATAACCCCTGCAATCTGAATCTGTTTATCAAATTGTTGATAGCCCAATATCAGCGGCGCAATACCTCGCGTCATCCCTTGCGTATCAATCACCAGCACAACAGGCGCACCGAGTAAATGCGCTAATGCCGCGTTACTATTACGCCCATCAATCGCCATCCCATCATACAAACCTTTATTGCCTTCGATAAGACTGATATCAGCATGTTGACTGTACCACACAAAAGTTTCTCTGATTTCGCTAGGATTCATCGTATAAAAATCAAGATTATGGCATGCACGATGCGCGGCTTGAGATAACCATAAAGGATCAATATAATCAGGGCCTTTTTTAAAAGGTTGAACAACCATACGCGCCGCAAGGGCGGCGCACAATCCAAGAGAAATCGTCGTTTTTCCAGAGGATTTATGAGCAGCAGAGATAAGAATATGGGGCATGTTATCAGTTATCAGTTATCAGTTCCACGCAAAAGTTTTTGCGCGCAAAAACTGTATTTCACGCAAAAGTTGCGCGCAACTTTTGCGTGAAATGTGGAAATCAGTTAATTTTAAAAAGGGCGAACACCTAGTGCAGGAGAGCGAAAGTTTCAATACCATTGGAAAACCAGGGCAACCACAAGGGATTGCCCCTACAATCTGCCCGTAGGGGCAATCCCTTGTGGTTGCCCCTTTTGATGCTTGCTAAGTG
>QNEL01000235.1 GCA_003645185.1 Candidatus Parabeggiatoa sp. nov. 3 | reverse complement strand
GCATGAACGAGTGGTTTTTTTATAGACATGAGTTTTCCTCCGTTATTGACAGAGTCTAAACTTGAGTTTGGACTGTTTTTAGGGTTTTATGTCAATGGCGCAAAATAAATTTGGAACGAAAGCCGTTGCAAAATTTTGCAAAAATAATGAGGTTTTTCTCTTATTTATAGAGGTTCATAAAAATAATTTCACAAATCAAATTGGGCGAACACGCAGGTTCGCCCCTACGGGGCCTGTGTAGGGGCGAACCTGCGTGTTCGCCCTTTTGAAATTAAATATCTGAAAATCTATAGAAAGGGCGAACCTGCGTATTCGCGATCCCTCTTGACTTCATTATCATCCGAATTTTTTCGCTGCGCTTTAGTTTAATAACAACGTTTCCACAATGTTATTCAAAGTCTTGTAAGCAAATTTTGCTTTTATAGTGGATGACGGATGCTTATTGAGATTTTTACCGTGAGCCACCCAATCTCTATAGGCGAGGGTTTGTTTAGCTTGTCCAATTAAGTCTGAATGACTGATGAATAACGTTTTTTTGAGTAAGTCTAGCATTTGATTAGGCTTCCAAAATTCAACTTCATCACAGAAATACGCATACATCGGTTGGGCTAAAGCAGTGGGCTGAGTCGTTTGTAGTGTTGCCCCTTTTTCTTGTAAATAATCCCTGAGAAAGCGTTCAAATTTTGACCATAAGGACAAAACAAATAAATCTTCAACTTCTTTGAGACTATTTTCAATAACCCTTTTTGCATAGGTTGAATCTTTGGCGCTAAATGTGGTATGAAACAATAATCTTTCTTTATCGTCGTGAGTCAGGACTCTTTTTGTAATGATCAAAGCATCTCTTGACGCTTCATAATTTTCCCACACTATGGAAAGTGGATTAGAACAATTCATAGTCACTCACTAACCTGCGTGATAATTTCAAGTAGCGCATTTTTATTATTCACAAAATGCACCTTGTCTTCGAGAGTCTCTTCTATCCAATACCAACCATCGTCATCAATCTCTTTAAACATTTTTTCTGTCAGGATTTTAGCTGGATTTTGAGGATTGGCTTTACAGCCATCAGGGCCGCCATCTACCATATACGTGATACGTTCTCGCCCAAATTCCCCTTCGACATCAATCATGCCTTCCGCCAAAATAATGTAGACACCCCTTGGCTTAATATCAACGAGTTTTTCTCCTGTTTGGGTGCTAATCGACAGTGCAGGCGCAGTATAAGTGCCCGTGAATTTTTCCGTCACTTCAATTTCTTGTTGATCTACTCGTGCCTCATCCTTTAACCAATTTTGGATATTGCCAAACAATTGATTAACTCTGCTTAAATAAACCTGCTTTTTTTGTTCGGCGTATTGGTATTCTTCAGCTTCGTTTTCAGCGATTATCATGTGATTTCAACCTGGATTGATTTATTTCTTTGGCCATTATTTAAAATAGGAAAATAAACGCAAAAGACGCAAAAGACGCTAAAGGGCGCTAAAAAGGCTTAATATCTTTTGCGTTCTTTTGCGTCTCTTGCGTTTTTGATTTTTGATGACTTAGCGTCTTAGCGGCTTTGCGTGAAACTCTTTGGGATGGCGACGTAAGGCAGAAAAGACGGTTTCAGGAAATTCAATGGCAATGCTAACACTCATTTCTCTTTCTCCTTTCAAATGTAGGTTGGAGTGAGCTTGCGAACTCCAACACTCCAACGGCGCTTTTCTCTTCATTCCCAATCTTCAATAACCAATCCTTCAATGCGACTAAATTCGCGGGTATTGTGAGTCACTAAAATGAGATCATTAACTAATGCAATAGCTGCAATTTGAAGATCATAAGGCCCAATCGGTGTACCTTTAGCGGCTAGTTGGGCACGAATTTGAGCGGCTTTTATAATAGCTTGTTCATCAAAAGGTAAACACTGTACAAATTCGCTGAAAAATTCATGCAATATTGCCAAATTCTTTTCTTGACGAGTACTCTTATAAGCACCGTAATAAAGTTCAAATTTGACAATATCACAAAGCACCACGTCTTGTCGTGGTATGCTTCTCAATTTGCGTAAAATGGGCGAATCCTTTTGATTAATATATTTAATACATACATTGGTATCTGGCAAATAAATCACAGTAATGCCTCCCGCTGTTCATATTCGCCCTGTTCATCGCGTGTTAGCGGTTCCCCTTCCCAAGCACCTGCTGTTCTTTCAAAAAAACCAGGTGTCCAACCTAATTCTTCAGGCGTTTTCGGTTTTGATTCCATCGGAGTAATAGGTTGAAGTATAACGGTGATTTTGCATTCAGTATTATTTAAGGTAGTCGGCATTTTTAAATTTAAAACGCCATCTGAACCGATACGGGAATTAAGTGTTATCTTTTGCATAGTGATTTTCCTCATATTAGCCACGGAATGACACAGAAAGCACGGAATATTTCCGTGTTTTTCCGTGTTTTTCCGTGGCAAAATAACTAAGAAAATGGATTAATTACGGATAATCATTCTCAAAATCTTCAGCACCAATCCAACCTTGATAACCCGTACCCAGATAAATATCCCGTTGCGTCACCCCGTCAGTCAAACTGGTAACACCGACTTCTGTACCATTCCCTATCGCTATCGCAACATGTCCATAATACCAATTCGTCTCTCCGGGCAGATAACAAATCACTGCGCCTGCAGGTGGCGTTTCGCTGGTTTCCATCACCCCTAAATCATCATAATGCTGGCACAGACTCTTGGCATCGGGCCACTTGACCCGTTTTTCAAACTGTGTTCGGACGAATCGGGCGCTGTAAGTGTATTGACTATCCACATAAGGATAGGTTTGGCCTACCGCTGCCAGGGCTTGGTTGGCAACGCTTTGAGCAAAGTTGCTTGAGGGCAGTTTCGGGGCTGGTGCGTCAAAGAGGCCAAAATGAATTTCATCTGTCTTTCCGGTGTCCAAAATGGCATTATAAGTTAAGGCGGCTAATTCATAACGAGTCAGGGCTTCGTCTAGCCGCTCACCACTGGTTATGCCTTGAGTCTTCAGGAAACCGATGGGATCGGAATCGATATCGTTATAAAACAATTGCGCCAGCCAAGTCATCGCCTGTCCACGAGTGACGTGATTGTTATAGGCCAAATCGTGGAGATCAAGGCCTTTGTTTGTGGCTTCATCTATAAACAGTTCATACCAAGTGTCACTATCGTTGACATGGCGGACACCGAAATAGTCATAATTGACGGCAAAGAGGAAGACTTTGAGGATTTCAGCCAGAATGGCTTTTGTCATCTTATTAGCCGGATCATTACGGGGAATAGTTTCATCATCTGGGTCCAATTTAATAAATACCCTTTCATCGTTTTCCCAATAACCAACCAAAATACCGGCACTACACAAGGCATTAACGGCTTCGGCAAACTCTGAAGACTGATCAACATCGCTAAAAGTGCAGGTTGTCGTCATGGTATCGTTTAGGATGAAAAGCTGAGTGGCATCACCGGGCCTGTAGTCATCGTGAACCAAGCCATCCCCTTCCAAGGGCGTTGGGGTAGTGGTGCTACTGTCCTCCGTGACGCTAACGGTAAAGTCATGTAATACGGTACCTTCTGGTTCATCTTTCACGACACCTGGTTTATCGCCGGTGCTGTTGGGAAGACAACGGAATCGCTGTTGCTGCTCATCCCCGTCTAAGCGGGCTAAGTCATCGCATTCGGCAATAGAGAAAACGGTGGTTTCAGGCAGACATAAGCCTTTGACAGTAAAGACTTGGGTTTGATTCAATACCGCAGTCAAGGGCGAAACGGCAGTGACGCTAGGGGTACAAGACGGGGGTGGGGGTGGCGTGCTGATATCCTTAACCTCGACAGCAAACTCAACCAAGACGGTGCCATCGGGGGCATTGACCGTCGCGTTTTTGAGCCCCGCGAGAGTGGGTGTGCATTGGAAGTCTTGTTTTTCGGCCGTACCGCCACTGACTGGGGTGAGATTAGCGCAATCGGGGATAGCGAGAGTCACAGGTATAGGCATAGAAAGGCCTTCTATGGTAAAAGTCACAAGCTCATTTACGGTTGCGGTGTCTGGCGTAACAGCAAATACAACAGAACGATCTGTGTCACCCATATTTGAGCATTCCATCGGCCCAAAAGCAGCTATACAAACCACTTTTGCCATATTTGCACGACTCATCAGCTCGTTAGGTTTGAAGCTGTTATCTTTATAACCATGCAAGAGGTGGGATTCTTTGGCCGTGTAAACGTAGGGATAAAACCATGCACTTTTGTCTGTGACATCATTAAACAAATGAACAGGTTCTTTACCATTGCTAAACGCATTGAAAATCTTGGCAAATTTATCCTTAAAGCCTGCAATTACAATTTTTATACCCTCTGCTTTGGTAATGTATTCATCTGGGCAAAAGTTACCTTCACCACAGCCCTGAATAATACCTTTGTCTTTAGCATATTGGATATAAGGAGCAAATTGATCCTTTAATAGAACATCATTAAAGGGTTGTTGCGTTGGTGTTCTAAAAGGCTTATCAGAATTATTAACTTCTAACGCCTCCGAAACTAATTTGACATATTGTGATCGTGTTACAGGAAAATGGGCTGGTGTATTGTCACGACGAGTACGACGCAATGATTTACCCAATTTAACCAATTCAGATGTCCAACCGACACCTAAACCCTCACGGCATAGTTTTTTTAAAGCAGAATAAGACCATTGCTTATATTTCTTCTTTAAAATATATTTAAAATATCCTATACAGGCTTGCCCTAATTCTTCTGACGTTGCCATTCTTTCGGTTTCTCTAAATGCCAAACTCAATTCTGTTTTCTCATTATCCCAGAAAATAAGCCACCAAGGGCCTTCTGAATGTATAACAACGCCTTTAGAGCCGTCAATATATGTGACTATAGCACCTGTTTTGAGGGTACTCTTTAACAATTCAGCCTTAAACTGCCCATACCACCCACCGTGATGATTATGATCCCAAGAGGCATTGGATACGAACTTCACATAATACATAGAGTCTTTAAACAAGGTAAGTTCAGCAATTTCTTGTGTATCATCGTAAAAGCTGTCCTTTTCCTCTCCATTGGAAGTAGTAAACTTTATACCCGCTTGAAAATTAGCTTTGTTAGCAGCTGTCCAAGTTCTCCAAAAGGATGGCATGATTAAATCAAGTATTGAGTCTTTATATTTATATACATAGAAATCAAAATCGCTTCCCTTCGGTACATCAAGAGATAAACGATAGATACCATCTCTCTCAGGTTTTATCCTAATCCAATCAACATCATTACATTCTAATAAATCCACTTTCATACTTCCAGGAATTTTTAGGTGAAGGTCAGAATTCATCTCAGCGTCTGCAAGATCATCTGCCCAATCATCACTTATACCTTTCATACACCAAGGTAAAACAGGCGAATCCTCTCCTTTTTGAAATTCAGCACGAGTAGCATGAACTTTTCCATCTTTCGCTCCAGTTATAATAATATTTAGACACCCTGTGGGAGTTTCAAACATACACGCTTGAGGCTTACCTAAATAACTTTTTTCTCTATTATTATAACAGAATTTTTGAATTAATTCCCCCGTAGCCCAAACAGAAATCCCTGTCGGAAGTGAATTTTCTTTACCTACACAAGTATTATCCAGTGCTCTTACATGGGTTAAAGAAGGCTTAAATGAAACCCGTGATGAATTTTTTGAATTATTGTCTGTTTTTAACAAAAAATCCACATAATATTCCTTGTTCAAGACAATATGTTCTGCTTCCAAGATTCCGAATCCAAAATCTCTCCCATTGCCTTCCTGCTCATCTTCGGCTCTTGTATCAACATAAAAACCAAGCTTGCTTTCAAAATTATGGATAACAGATGTAGGCTTGCAGTCTATTGTTGTCATATCTTTCAATTCATCAAATCCATAAATAGGGGGCATTACAAATGATGGAACCATATATGTCTTTTCCACTGTTTTTCTACACTCTAAAAAATCGTGATTTTTTAAGACAATAGAGTGTTCATAAGATATTGAGTTTTCCTTAAAGCCAGTCTTTTTTGTCCATATAAAATTATTATGGAGAATGTAATTTTCTCCATATTCATGCTCAAGCCAAATGCGTCCAGCGGTCGGAGCCCAAGTTGAAAATTCACTCCAGTTACATTTGTCTACAGGAAAACATACATCAGTCCGTGCAAACACTAATTGTGAGAAAGAAACAATGAAAAATATCATGAATAACCATGCCATTACCGTCATTTTAACTTTTGAAGTATTCATAACTTATTAATCCTCTTTAATAATTTATAGGAAGGGTAAATAAACCGTTTTTACAATCACTACACCTTCATTGTCTCGTTTGAGATGTTGTTTCAAGACAACGTGGGGTAACTCTAGTACAACGAATCTAGTACAACGAATTGGATCAATAAACGAATTATCAGTTATTCAGTTATCAGTTATCAGTTATCAATTTGAAGCACACCAAGGGCCTTGGTATATTGGGGCATTTGGATTTTGGGATGAATTTGCGAATGGGGAGCATATCACAAATGGACTTTTTTTTCGGTCTGTCCCGAAATTAATTTGCAAGCTTTTCATATTATCAGTAGTACTTTGAATTTGCGAAACGAAGTTCAGCGAACTTTCAAGTCAGCAAAGCTAAATCAACGAATTGGGAATTGAGGCAGTGCTGCATAAAACTGATGACAGTTATAGATTAGATAGAACGCTGATTTGACTGATGATGGCCTGATTAACGCTGATTGATTTAAGTAGACATCGTCAAAATTTCTGTTTAAAAAAAGACTGCTGGTGAAACATGAAAACGCTTACTCAGATTTTGAATTTGAGTGAGATTTAATGCCAGCTTCCCATTCAGCGTTTCCAGTACGTTTTGTTGAGGGCCCATTTCAGGTAAATCATTGGGCGTTAAATTATGTTCTTGCATCAAAAATCGCAAAACCTCATGAGCCGGTGAATCTGCGACGGGATGATGGGCTTGCTCATAAACTTCAATTAAAATGCTAATCGTTTCAAGCAAATTAGCTAACGGATGTGTTTCATCATCACCAATAGTATTCAGTAACTCATCAAGTAATACCGTCATGCGTTGGTATTCACTCTCTGAATGTGGAACAGATAAAATTTCTGCAACGGGATTCCAATGATGTATTGTTTTCACAAGATTATGGTGTTGGAGTTCGCAAGCTCACTCCAACCTACATTTGTGGTATTTTTTGGGGCTTGCCTTATACCATGCTTGTAAAGCATTTTTTGTTTCAGGGTATTTTTTTGCAAACTCGTTAATTCGTGAGGGTTTAATGACACGCATGGTAATAACATCAGTTATCAGTTATCAGTTATCAATTTGAAGCACACCAAAGGCCTCGGTGTATTGGGGCATTTGGATTTTGATATAAATTTGCGAATGGGGATCATATCACAAATAGACTTTTTTTCGGTCTGTCCTTAAATTAATTTGCAAGCGATTCAAATTATCAGTAGTACGTTGAATTAGCCTTTAAAAATAATCAATAAAAAATAAACGCGCTTTGGCGCTATCTACGAGAAATCAAATCCTTGCGTCGTTTGCGTCTATTTTTAAAAACACGATAGAACGCTGATTGCGCTGTATGTCTAAATTGATGCTGATATCGATTAATGATGTTCAACATCAATTTGGCCATTACAATTTTTCACAATTTGGCATTATGCCGTTGTAGTGGGCCGTTCCAATTTAAAATCATCATATCGGCAGTGATTAATGTGGCCTCAATTGATAAAGCTGTTGCTGTTATGAAACGATCCGCTGGATCAGCATGAAAATCAGAGAGTTGCGTGGAAAGCACTGCAATTTCTCCCGTTAAGGGTATTTCTTGTAATCCATGAGTTAATAATTTATGTCTCCAGTCAGAAACGGGTATCGCTAAATCAATTCGTTGCTTTTGACATAAAAGGGCGACTTCCCAAAAGGAAATCGCACTCACAAAGAGTTTTTGTGCTTGCTTGATGAATGAGGTTTTGAGCTTGTTTTCCTAATTGTTTATTGTTCTCTGTTAACCAAACCAGTGTATGTGTATCCATCACAATTATTTCATGACTTTCCATTCTACCTCCAAGGGACTGATAATATCACCTTTCGTTTCAATCTCACCACGAGAAATACCAAATAAGTCTGTAGAAACGGCTTGCTCTGTTGTATTGGGTAAACGATATTTGTGTAACAGAAAATCAATATAGTCTTCTAATTCTTTGAGTAAGTGAGAGGGTAAATGGGTTAGCTTTTCTTGAACTGTCAGTACGCTTATCATTTCAGTTATCAGTTATCAGTTATCAGTTATCAGTTTGAAAGACACCAAGGGCCTCGGTGTTTTGGGGGGCATTTGGATTTTGAGATCAATTTGTGAAGGCGGAGCATATCACAAATAGAGTTTTTTTCGGTTTGTCCTGAAAATTAATTTGCACGCTATTCAATTATTCATGTTCTACGCTAAATCAAGGAATTGGGAATTGAGGCAGTGTGGGCTGATGACAGAGATAGAACGCTGATTTAACTGATGATAGCCTGATTGATGCTGATTGATTTAAGTAGACGTCGTCAAAATTTCTGTTTCAAAAAAGACGGCCGGTGAGACATGAAAACGCTTACTCAGATTTTGAATTTGAGTGAGATTTAATGCCAGCTTCCCATTCAGCGTATCCAGTACGTTTTGTTCAGAACCCATTTCAGGTAAATCATTGGGCGTTAAATTATGTTCTTGCATCAAAAATCGCAAAACCTCATGGGCTGGTGAATCTGCGACGGGATGATGGGCTTGCTCATAAACTTCAATTAAAATGCTAATCGTTTCAAGCAAATTAGCTAACGGATGTGTTTCATCATCACCAATAGTATTCAGTAACTCTTCAAGTAATACCGTCATGCGTTGGTATTCAGTCTCTGAATGTGGAACAGATAAAATCTCTGCAACGGGATTCCAATGATTTATTGTTTTCACAAGATTATGGTGTTGGAAGTGTTGGAGTTCGCAAGCTCACTCCAACCTACATTTGTGGTATTTTTTGGGGCTTGCCTTATACCATGCTTGTAAAGCATTTTTTGTTTCAGGGTATTTTTTTGCAAACTAGTTAATTCGTGAGGGTTTAATGACACGCATGGTAACAACATCAGTTATCAGTTATCAGTTATCAGTTATCAGTTTGAAAGACATCAAGGGCCTCGGTGTTTTGGGGGCATTTGGATTTTGAGATCAATTTGCGAATGGGGATCGTATTACAAATAGAGTTTTTTTCGGTTTGTTTGAAATTAATTTGCAAGCGATTCAAATTATCAGTAGTACGTTGAATTAGCCTTTAACAAATAATCAATAAAAAATAAACGCGCTTTGGCGCTAAAGGCGCTAAAGGCGCTAAGAGAAATCTAAATCCTTGCGTCGTTTGCGTCGTTTGCGTCGCTTGCGTTTTCAAAAAATTTCATTAAGCACAGTGCTGTGTCAACAGGCGCTTTTATAAATTTATAACAAAAACAATGCTTTGAACACTTTTTTATTCACCTGCCTTTTGTTGTACCTGAGCCATCAAAACATCCGAAAGCCAATAGCCTCGTTGTCTTATTTCAGTGAGCAATGGCATCACTTTTTCAATCAATCCTTGTTGTTTAAATAACAGTAAGATGCCGGCTGTACCTACAACAGATAAATTGAGTTGTTTTGCAACGCGACGGCCAGCTTTATCATCAATTAATAAAAGTACGTCATCAGTTATAGCCGTTCCCAATAAAATGACTTCTTGTTCACCTGCGTCAAGACGACTCACCCTTTTTTCAAGCTCATCACTGGCTTTGTCGCGTTTCCTGATTTGAATAAAACTCTCAAGTGCTGATTCGATAAAACAGGATTCTTCACCAATCTTACCTAACAACTCTTTTTGTACACGATAAGGAATCAGAATATTTTCCAAGCCTAATTCATTAAGCAGATCAATTTTTTGAATTTTAGCTAACGCAATCAAGGGCCCTGTGTTACAAACCAATGTTGTCATAATTTAACCTTTTTAATTGCTGCCAAATCTGCATTCAATTCAGAGGCGATTTCATCATCGGTATAATTAAAAATACTGACTTTATATCTGCCACAGGTTTCAAAAAAGTCGGTTCTTGATAATCCAGCCAGTTCAGCCGCTCTACCTGATGAAATTTTTCCCAATTCAAACATTTTCAGGGCTGCCATGAGACATAAATGTTGTTCCATTTCAAACTGGGTTAAATTAACAACCATCTCATAACCAACCGGATATTTTATGCCAAATTCTATCATTCAGTTATCAGTTATCAGTTATCAGTTATCAGTTATCAAGTTATAAACTTGAAGCACACCAAGGGCCTCGGTGTATTGGGCATTTGGATTTTGATATCAATTTGCGAATGGGGAGCATATCACAAATAGAGTTTTTTTCGGTTTGTCCAGAATATTAATTCGCACGCTATTCTGATTATCAGTAGTACGTTGAATTAGCATTTTAGAATATATCAATAAGAAATAAACGCGCTTTGGCGCTAAAGGCGCTAAAGGCGCTATCTAAGAAAAAACGAATTTCTTGCGTCGCTTGCGTCTTTTGCGTTATTTTTCCTTTCTCAAAAATTTAATTAACCACGGTGTCGTGTCAACAGGCGCAAAATAAATTTGGAACGAAAAGTGGGCCTTCGCAAAATAAATTGTCTTCTAATCTATTGATGAATGGCCGTTATTCGTTAAGAGCACTATGCGTTGTATTTTTTTGATGAATCGTTTGTGAATCTTTAATTAATCTCGGTTTCCGAGAGACAACTGGCCGATTTTCCAATTTTTGCCTTTCTTGATAATAGCGTCCTAATGCATGAACATCATAATTGAATTTCGCAGCGAGTTCTCGCCCCTGTTTGTGCAGTTCTTCTACAATCGGATCATGCCACATAATCACTCTCCTAATAGTTGATCGGGGGTACAAATAATGGGAATTCGATAACCGAATTCAGTACACGTTTTTTCTATCTCTTCATGTTTTTCAGCATTAGCCATAAGTTTGCAGTTCCAAGTCAATAAATAGTTTATGCCATGTACACAAGCTACAGATAAATGATAAGCATCTTGTATCTCGTTTTTAGGAACTGCCTTAAAATCAATTAATTGATTGGCAAAGCCAATGATTTCATCAGAAACATCAAGAAGTGTGAGATGAGCTAATATGGCTAATCTTTTGGCTGCGGCTTGCGGATCACCTAATTTAGCTTCATCAATCACGACTTGAGAGATAAATAATTCAAAATCTTGACGACGATTTTCCCACCAATCAAGGGTAATATTTTGATGGGCCGCAACAATTAAATTGTTACTGAGCCTTGCGGTAAGATAACTGACAAAACTGGTTTCTAAATAAACTGATGATTTTTCCATTATAAATTAGATAGATAGCTTGTTTTGAAAAAGAGTTCGCCTCAATACATTGAAACAATGCTGTAATTAATGTATCTGTACCGATTTTCCAAGCCCAATTCATCAAGCAGAGCGATTTTTTGAATTTTAGCTATACTGTCCACCGTTATAATTTGCGCTTTTTCTGTTAGTCACCACCACCTGACTTGAGCTTTTAGACAACTGCTTTAGCTTCGCTGACCTTCGGTTCACGCCAAAGATTTTGCGCGCAAAATCTTTGGCGTGAAAAGCTGTTGGCCGTTAGATGTCAATAGGTCGCTATTATATGACGGTGCTAAGTATAATGGCATTGAGACACGCAGAGGGCAAACACGCAGAGGGCAAACACGCAGAGGGCAAACACGCAGAGGGCAAACACGCAGAGGGCAAACACGCAGAGGG
>QNEL01000234.1 GCA_003645185.1 Candidatus Parabeggiatoa sp. nov. 3 | reverse complement strand
TTTACCAGTATGACATTTTAATACTGAACCATTAATATCTTGCTTTGAAGGCTATCATCCCTTGATAAAAGCCACCTGAAATGCTAACCAAAATTTTATTTTTTGTCAAAGATTTTTTTAAATAATTATGATTTTGTTGGTGAAAAGAACTTTTTGTACACTCGTTTTGGTATTTTACGTCGTTTTGGCTTATTTGGTCTAATATGTGAACTGTTTTGAAACCGCGATGATGTAGAGACGCGATGCCTCGCGTCTCAGCCTCGCGTCTCTACCTCGCGTCTGTGAGATGTTTCTTTGCTCTCAAACCAGAGACGCGATAAAACCAGAGACGCGATAAAACAAGAGACACGATAAAACCAGAGACGCGATAAAACCAGAGACGCGATAAAACCAGAGACGCGATAAAACCAGAGACGCGATAAAACCAGAGACGCGATAAAACCAGAGACGCGAGGCATCGCGTCTCTACATACAATGAGAAAAAACTGATAGGTGGCGTTTCACATTTAGCGCCTTCACTGATAACTGATAACTGATAACTGATAACTGATAATGGATACGCTCTTAATTATTGATGATACACCGGATAATGTCACTATATTGCGTCATATGTTAGGTGATGTTGGCTTTAAAGTGCTAGTTGCTCAAAATGGTCAAGAAGGTATTGAAATAGCAACATTAGCACACCCTGATTTAATCTTGTTGGATGTGATGATGCCTGATATGGATGGTTTTGAAGTTTGCAATAGATTAAAAGCCACCGAAGAGTTTAAAGATATCCCTATCATTTTTATGACGGCGATGAATCAACAAAGTTATAAGATGACGGGATTCGAAGTGGGGGCAGCTGATTACATTACGAAACCCTTTCATCATCCAGAAATATTAGCACGCATCACAGCCCATCTGAAGGCACACAAATTACAACGACAACTCAGCAAGCAAAATCAGCAATTCAAGCAACTCAATGAACAACTTCAACAAGAATTGCTCAAACGCAAACAGGCAGAGTCGGAACTTGAGCAAGCTTTAGAAGCCTTGCAAGCGGAAAAAAACTTGTTAGCCGTTCGTGTTGAAGAACGGACTGCTGAATTGAAAAAGGCTAATACTGAATTAACTCGTGCCCTCCGCCTCAAAGAGGAATTTCTGGCTAATATGAGCCATGAACTGCGTACCCCCCTAACAGCGATTTTAGGCATTTCAGAAGGGCTTCAAGAGGAAATTTATGGTACCCTAAACGATAAGCAAATCAAATCGCTACGCACAATAGAAGATAGAGGACTTCATTTACGGTCCTTGATTAACGATATTCTGGACTTGTCTAAAATTGAGGCAGATAAATTAACCTTAAATATTGACCACATTTCAGTTAATGATGTCTGTCAAAGCAGCTTACAAATGACAAAAGAAGCGGCTTACCAAAAACATATTCGGGTTTCCACGACTTTTAACTCTCTTGTAGAAACGATTCAAGCTGATGAACGTCGCTTGATGCAAATTCTCGTGAATTTGTTGAGCAATGCCGTCAAATTTACCCATGAAGGGGGTTCAATTCACTTAGAAGTCAACGGTGATATTGAACAGAATCTGGTTCAATTTAGCGTTCAGGATACCGGTATCGGTATTGCTGAAGAAGATATAGAGCAAACCTTTGAGGCCTTTGTGCAACTTGATGGCGCTCTTAATCGAATGCAAGAAGGCACAGGATTGGGCTTATCCTTGGTAGATCGCTTGACCAAAATGCATGGCGGTGAGGTTTTTGTAGAGAGCTCCGTTGGCAAAGGTAGCCGTTTTACAGTATCATTGCCTTGGAAGAATCAGAAACAAGATAATGATGAATTATGAATGAATTGAAATGATGAATGATTTATTCTGAATTGTTTAATTCATTCTGAATTGAATGAGGAATTGTTTAATTCATTCATGAATTAAATGAGGAATTCTTTAATTCATTCATAATTCATCATTCAAATCGGGCTATAAAATTAAGTTTTTTTTTAAGAAAAGGAATGCACTTGATCTCTACCTGTTATTCTAAAAAGCTTTAGAAATACAGTGCGTTAAAAAAAACGAGAAGAGTAATTCAGAATTCCTCATTAAGAATTCCTCATTAAGTATTAAAATGGTTTCCACTATGTCATTAACCTACGGAGTGAGTGAGTTGTTTGTAATATGAATACACATTATCGAACGTTTTATCTTATTGTCTTGTTGAATGCTTTAGTCGGGTGTTCAAACCTACAAATTCAGCCAGCGAACAAAATCAATCCAAACGATCCGTGCTGGCAACAAACCATACAACATTACGGCACCACGCAAACCCTGATGACACGGGCGCTTGATAAAAAGGTTGCTGATTATCAATCCTTAGTTGAACAATCGTTGGCTGAACGCGCTCAAATGATCAAAGTGGCTCAAGGATTGAAGGATAGTATTACTCAAAAGAAGCCACTCTCGGGATATGATTTAGATCTCCTGAATCGGGGAATGGTTGCTTACCTGAAACGGCGTGAAAAACTCTATGAGATGGTCGAAGCACATGAATGTTGGTTAGGCGTCTCTAAAGAGAGTTTTAAAGCGTTTAATGTTGAACCCATTTCGCCAGAAAATCAACTGAAAGGCATTATGCTGTCATTGTCTGCGGCCTTAATCCTTTACGATAATTACATGCTGGCGATCTCTATATTTGAGCAAGACGATAAATTACGCCGTTTTCTCAATGAACGCGATTCTGGATACGGGATTGGGCAAAATGAACTGGCTCACATCACGCAATCTTACAATTCCGTGAGTAAGCGAAAACGGCTTAAAACGGCGCTGACATTTTATGAAGCGCAAATGGCGAAACTATCAGATTCTCTTCAAAATGATGCCCGTTTTAACTATCTAAAAATGCTGATATCGCAAAGCCCTTCTTACAATCTGACGCAATCTGAGTCGGCCTTTTCGGTTATAGATAGAAAATTGAAGTTTATGGCCGCTCTGACGAGCGACACCCTTCATCAACTCACAGCCGATGGTGTCAACTTGTTTAGCCAGTTTTTTGGCAATTCGATTGGGCTGATCGAAACCCGTAAAGGAAAACTTTATGATCGTCCAGAAGTATTAGATTCGGTTATGGGGAAACTCAAGCCAGGTGATATATTGTTAGAAAAAACGCCTTTTCGTCTCACCGATCAATTTATTCCTGGACATTGGGGTCATGCTGCGATTTGGATTGGAACCGAGGCAGAATTAAAACAGTTGGGTATTTGGCATCATCCACTGGTTAAGGAGTATCACGCGCAAATTAAAAAAGGCCATGGCGTTGTCGAGGCTCTACGATCAGGGGTTCAGATAAGTCCCTTATCCCATTTTCTCAACATTGATGATCTGGCCATTTTGCGTAACAGCAAACTTGATAACAGAACAGTACTCGCAGATCGCATTCTTCTGGCATTACGTCAAGTGGGCAAAGAATATGATTTCAACTTTGATGTTGAAACAACGGATAAAATTGTTTGTTCTGAGTTGATCTATGTCGTTTACACCAGCATAACATGGCCTACTGATAAAACACTGGGTCGTTTTACGATCAGCCCAGATAATGTGGCTTCAAAAGCATTAGAGGGTGGCCCACTTAAATTAATTGCGTTTTTTCACGATGGTAAGTTTGTCGGGTATCAACAACTTGAGTTGATGAGTGAACTGATGACAGGAGAGGATTAATTCTTTTGGTAGCCTTTTCTAAACTCAAATTGCGTTCTTTTGCGTCTTTTGCGTCTTTTGCATTATTTTTTTGTTTTTGAGGACACGAGGGCACGAAGGCAACTTAAACTGTATTTTAGGCAAAAGTTTTGGCACGCAAAAACTTTTATCTGAAATGGTGCATGGCACGATTTATCGCTCCCTCCCTTCAGGTAAAATTTCACAAGGGCAGACACGCCGCTCTGCCCCTACAAGACGTTATTTTGTCTATTTCTGATTATAACGGATTTTGGGAGGGCTCTCCTTTAGTGTTCGCCCTTTCAAATAATGGAAAAGCCCCATTATTTCTGGTGTTCTCAAAATATATTACAATAATGTATTATTGTAGGGGCAAACCTGTGTGTTTGCCCTCTGTGTGTTTGCCCTCTGTGTGTTTGCCCTCTTTACTCCAAATATAAAGTTCTGCTATCTAATTATTTATAGGATGAATTAATATGCAAGAATGGTGGATAAGTTTAAGTGTAGTAGAGCAAGTCCTATGGGGATTAGCAGTTTTTTTTACCGTATTGTTTTTATTACAAATTATAGCCGCTCTCTTTGGACTGAGTCATGATAGTCACACAACATATGGGGATATATCATACGATTTTGCACCCTCTATGTTTTTTACGCTCCGTAATGCTATCGTCTTTTTCTTAGGTTTTTCTTGGGGCGGTTTAGCGTGTATTGACACAAATATTTCTATTTTATGGGCGGTTTTAGTGGGTTTAATCATGGTGGCAATCAACCTCTTATTACTGAGAGGACTTGCCAGCCTCAATGAAGCCGGCAATCTGAATTTGGACAACGCCATAGGAAAAGAAGCCGTTGTTTCTATTCCAATTCCGGAAAAATTAGGCGGCTGTGGTAAAGTCAACATCTCTTTTCAAGGCCGCTTGGAAGAACTCGAAGCGATGACCGAAGACGACGCGATTCCAAGAGGACAACCGGTAAAAGTCTTACGTGTCTCTAATAATAGTCAATTTATTGTCACTCACTTAATCACAAAGGATTAAATTATGTTTACATCCGTTTATACGATTGCGGTAATCGCCATTATTGCTTTGATGGTATTTGGTACGCTCATGCTCGCCATTAACCGTTATAAAACCTGTCCGTCCAATAGGATTTTGGTGAAATACGGTAAAGTGGGCCCGGGTAAATCGGCCTTGCCTATTCATGGCGGCGCGACATTTGTATGGCCGCTTATCCAACAGTATTCTTATCTGGACTTAACCCCAATTACCACCGATGTGCCGCTGAAATCTGCCCTCTCGAAACAAAATATCCGCGTTAATGTCCCTTCCAAGTTTACCTTCGGCATTGGTACCACGGAAGAACTGATGAACAATGCGGCCATTCGCATACTGGGTTTGACTCCTAACGCGATTGAGGCGATGGCCCAAGAAATCATTTTAGGCCAATTACGGGCGACGATTGCAACGATGGATATTGAAGAAATCAATGCAGATCGTGACACGTTTAGCCAAAACGTGATGGAAAACATTGAAAGCGAACTGAAAAAGATCGGCCTACGTTTGATTAATGTTAACATTGCTGATATTACTGATGAATCGGGCTATTTAAAAGCCTTGGGTGAAAAAGCGGCAGCCGAGGCGATTAATCGCGCTAAAGTTCAAGTCGCTCAACAACGCCGTGATGGTGAAACAGGTGCTGCAAACGCTAAACAAGAAGAGCGTGTCAATGTGGCTGATGCCAATGCGCGTGCCATTACTGGTGAAAATAAAGCGATGGTGGTTGAAGCCAATTCCAAAGCGGATCGTCGGGAAGCAGAAGCGGATGCGGATCGTCGGGGGGATGCTGCCGAAGCTGTCCAAACGGCTGCTGCCCAAGAAGCGGGTTATAAAGCGGAACAACAAGCTGAAATAGCGCGTGCGGAACGAGAGCGGGCAACTCAACAAGCCGATGTCGTGGTACCAGCAGAAATTGCAAAAGCCAAACAAATTATTGAAGCGGAAGCGCAAAAAGCCCAAATGGTGCTAGATGGACAAGGTAAGGGTGAGGCGATTAAAGCGGAGATGTCTGGACAAGCCGAGGGTATTTACGAACAGATGGCTAAAAAAGCGGACGGTTTCAAGGCCATTGTCGCTGCAGCAGGTGGTGATCCCGATAAAGCGGCAACCTTGATGATTGTTGAACAACTGCCTAAAATTGTTGAAGCGCAATCTCAAGCCATCAGTCATATTCAATTTGATAAAATTGTGGTGATGGATACAGCCAATGGTGATTATTCAACAACCGCTAATTGGCTTTCCAGTATCACCAAAATTCTGCCACCTTTACATGAATTTGCGAATATGGCTGGCGTTGAATTACCTGATATGCTTGGAAAGGTTCTTAAACCGGAACAAGTGCAAAAAAAGGTTGCCGATAAACAAACTTCCTCAACGTCAGTAGCGGAGTGATTAAGCAGCTGATTGTCACTGTTGAAAAAATCATTCATTTTCTCGTTCCAACGCGCCAACGTTGGAACGCATAAGGTGTGATGCCTTCGCTGTCACGATATGGGTTCCCAAGCTGCTAGTGCAGGCTGGGCAACATTGTTGCTCACCACAGCCCACATTTTCCAAAGTTATCAACATGTTATCGACTTTGTCCTAATCCTTTGTTCCCGACACGTCAATTCATAAATAGCCCCTAAATCAATGGGAAGACAAATTGAACCACGCAACCAAAGTGGCATAGTCGGTAATGACTGCCCTATTTATAATAGTGCCAAATAATATCTAAACATTAATAAGCTAAGTCCTTGATTTTTAATATCAAAGTATCTCATACGCCAATGATTTACGTTTATTTCTGGGCAAGTCTATTATGTCAATTAGCGGTTCGAATGGTTATCAGATCAAGATTCATTCAACAATATTGAAATTTGTTTCACAAAAGTTTTTTCATTAACAAAGGTTATATCAAACATACGAGTTAAACCTTGAATTTGCTCATCACTCAATCCAAGCACAAGCATAGTGTTTTTTATCCATTTTCAATCTTTTACGTAGTTTGATATATTTGTCAATAAAGGGTCTAAATTCGCCAGACTTGCATTCTACAAATACCGGTATCACACCCTTTATCAAAAAAAGGTATCCAATTCATTTTTATCATTATTAGGAAATTGGATATGAAAACTTCTTAAACCGGAAAAGCTAATTTGATGTTCATGACAAAAAGCCAGCAATTTCATAAAAGCAAACCATTCTAGCCATTCCCCATTAAAAAAGTTGACGATTGGCTGTGCCGTTTGCAAAGAGAGATGTATTTTATTTTGATGCCTATTGACAAAACACTTGGCAACAAAGGCGTATTCATAGAGTTCTTCACAAAACGCTTTAATAAGTGCCGCCTCTTCTTGAGTGTAATCAGACAAATTCAGCGTCACATTGGTATACCCTTTCTTTTGGAGACGTTTAATTTTATCAGTCACGACTTTGAGTAAGTCATAGTTATCCCCCAATTTAATCGCCACTTCATCAAAAAATCCTGTCGTATCAATGGCTTCTTTATCAATATTGAGCTGAATATTTTGACTTTGAAACCAATTTAAAATGGGTTGATATTGCTGCTTTTCCGTGAAAGCCGTCGTGTTAAAAATATCCATGTTGTCAGCATTTTTATTGGCTTCATCGGCTTCATCAGAAATTTTAGTGGTAGCAGAGGGTAGACTTTTTTGCAGATGATGCAATTTCGCTTGCATACTCAAGTATTTTTCTGACACTGTTTTGATAAATAAAGAACTATCATTAGTGGTAGCAGAGGGTATACTTTTTTGCAAACGACGCAATTCCGCTTGCATACTCAAGTATTTTTCTAACACTTTTTTGATAAAAGCAAGCGTATCATATATCGGCATAACGTGTTGGCAAACAGGGCATTTAACCTTTTTACCGATATGTTGATTAGGTACCTCTCGTAAATACCCACATTTGTGACATCTAAAAATAGCCATCTGTCAAATTCTCCTCATTTTCAGTGTCTCGTTTTTTAACGCACTGGAGCAAAAAATACATTAATTTTGCAAATATCGAATAGAACGCTGATATGTCACGCAAAAGTTTTTGCGCGCAACTTATTAAGTGAAATGTGACATACTGATTGTCATGATTAACACTGATTAAAAACACTGATTCAAATCTTGATTAAAAAAATCAGCGCCATTCAGGCCATAATCAGTCGGCCATCAGCGTTCTATATTAAACTCTCATCACCTTTATAAAGCACTACCAAAAATCTTAAAAGACTTATGTGTAGCTACTTATCACTGTGGGATGGTTTTGAATCATGCGTCCATTCTGGAATGAATGATAATGCAATTGAGGCTATGAAATAAAATATTGAGCTGATTAAATGTTTCAGGGATATAAAAATAGACAAGTCATTGAAAATCAATCAAAAATACCAAAAAATACGGTAAATAATTTTTCTAAATCTGCTGGAATGACAAACGCATCAATATCTTTAAAAATCATTTTCTTCTGTCTATCCAAAAGCCCAAATTGCCAAATATTCCCCATCGTGACAACACCATATAAAAAGTTATCTTTAATGTCTTCCAAATACTGCTCTATCGCAATTAATTCAACAGCCAATTGAGTGAATCCCTTTTCCATATCAGCATTCTTGGCTTCAATAATAATAAAATCTGTTTTAGAATGGATAAAATAATCAATATTGCCTTTTAATTTATCATTGACTTTTAGAGGGTATTCCACATCAATTTCAAAATCTAAATAATTCAGTAATTCAAGCAACAAGGGCGAAATAAAAAACTCGCGCTTAGCAGCTTCCGAATTTAAGGAAATATGGGGTAATTTTTTATAGAAAGTCGTTCTTAATTGATCAAGCCTTAGGTTAGCAATCTCTTTTTTAGGCAAGGTAAGTTGTTTTAATTTAAACTGGTAATCAAATTCTGCGACTATATCTTTAGTGGAATAGGGTAATTTAAAATAATCAGAAAAGGTATAACTGTTATCAACCAGAATTGATTTTTTCATAACATTCTGAAGTGGATTGGGTGAGTTGAGAGATTAATGATAAGAAAGCAAGAAAGGGCGAACACGCAAGGGCTGCCCTTGCGTGTTCGCCCGCACCGATCATCCGTTATAATCAGGAATTTATGAGGTGTAGGTGGGTGTCATGGTAGGCATCTAATTGATTATGACAAAATGATAAAAATCATGAGTTACAGCAAACAGGAATGACTGTCATTCCTGAACTCTGTGAACGAATGAACTCCTGTCACTTCTCAAATCAAAAAGCCGTGGCCCAAGGCCGGCTAACGATTGTAACGCTAACAGGGTTCGTTCTCCGACTATACCATCTGGATCCAATTTTTGTTGGCGTTGAAACGCGATAACGCGCCGTCTTAACGCATAATCAAATAGCGGTGATAAGGTATGCGGTTCGCCGCGTAATCCTTCAATTTCATCTAAAAGTTTTCTGATCCAAATGACGGATTCGTTGCTAATGCCGGCTTGAAGAACAGGCACTGGTAATGTGGGTGGTTGCCAAAGCACTAAAAATTGGCCTAGCCAATATTCATTGATTGTTTCAGTGGGAAATTCAACTGTTTTTCCTGACAAGGCTAGGGTGGCCGCATTATTTTGTAAGCGGGTGACGACGACGAGATATTGTTTTGCTTCGTCGGTGACTAATTCAATCACAGCTGGGCGGTTGAAGCGTCGCATGTCTTCCCAATTCCCTGTTCTGAACAGACAGGTTAATCCTTGTGTTTCTGCCCGTTGACAAGCTTTATCACCAACTAAACTGGTGTAGTCTAGCTTCCAACGGCTAAATAGGCTGACAAAGGCCGATTCCGTTGTGTTTTGGGGTAATAAGTCTAATAAATTGGGGGGAACAGATGGGCTTTCGTTAACAGGTACACTGTCAAGAGGCTTTTCAGGAAGGGGATTTTCAGGGGCAACTTGAGTGTCAGGTGACAAAGACAAGCCATTTTCGACTGTGGTTTGATCGAAAAAAACTATATCGGATGGAAAGAACCACCACATCCATCCACCGACGAGTAAACTGATTGTGAATATCGCCGCCATCACCCAGCTTAGTGGTGAACGCCGTTCACTGAGATTATTTTCGCCACGGACTTCTTGTACCCCTTTGCGGACAATCTGGGGATCAATCTGATTTTGACCCTTAACGTATCCGCCTAATAAGGCCCGATCACATAAGATATTGATCAAGCGAGGTACGCCACCGGAATGACGATAAATCAGGCGCATGGCGGCATCAGTAAATAAGGGCGTTTTGGCGCCACTGATGGCTAAGCGATGATTGATATAAGCTTGGGTATCTTTTAAAGACAGGGGCAAGAGGTGATATCGCGCCGTTATGCGTTGTGCTAATTGGCGAAGATTATTTTGTTTGAGCAGCTTATTTAATTCGGGTTGACCAACCAAAATAATTTGTAAGAGTTTTTGGTTGGAGGTTTCCAGATTGGTTAATAACCGAACTTGCTCTAAAACTTCTTCGCTGAGATTTTGGGCTTCGTCAAGAATCAGTACGGTGCGATGCCCGACGGTATGCGCGGTGAGTAAGTAGCTACTGAGGGTATCAATAAAATATTTGAGGGTATAGTCTGGTTCGTAGTAAATTCTCAATTCATCGAACAAGGCCGCCAACAATTCCATAGAACTGAGGCGGGGATTGAGCAATAAGGCGACATCAACCGTTTCGGGTAATTGTTCAATGAGACTACGACAGAGTGTGGTTTTGCCGGTACCGACTTCGCCTGTGAGCAAGACAAAGCCTGGGCCTTCGTTAACACCATATAATAAATGTGCTAAGGCTTCACGATGGCGGCCACTGAGATAGAGGTAATGTGGATCAGGGGTGATAGAAAAGGGTGCAGCATTCAGCCCAAAGTGTGCTGTGTACATAATAATCTATCACTCTTAGGGAATGGTTTCGCGGCTAATGTGTTGAGGTATAAACATTTTAGCGGCGAATGGGGATTGGGAAAGGGGGTAAAAATGATGTTTATCATTCAATCTTTATTATCACTTATAAAACCTACAAACAACTCATGCTTCCAATTATGTTTGTTTGCTCCATTCATTATGAATGAATGGTACCTGGGACCGGACTCGAACCGGTACGATGTCACCATCGAGGGATTTTCTTACCCACTACAGCTTTCGCTGCCATAAGTTCAATTTGTTCAAAAATCAAAAATACGTTTGGGGTCTGGACCCTGTCTTTGCCTTTAAATCCTTAAAGGGATTTAGTCAGGCAGGAGCCGTATGGCCTCTACACTTTCTCAACTCTTTTCAATTAATGACTAGAAAAAGAGAGTTGAGCTTAGCTCGGCGTTGCCATTTGACAGGTTTCACCGAATTAGACTCCATTCACCTAAAGATTTCGCTTTAGGTGCTCAAATTAATTTAAGTCCCTTGCGTCTACCAAATTCCGCCACCCAGGCATGGGAAAGTGCAATAAAGCCACGGAAAGTTTAGTTAAATAAAGTGTGTTATGGAGGCTGGAGCCGGAATTGAACCGACATAGACGGTTTTGCAAACCGCTGCATAACCATTCTGCCATCCAGCCAGAGATTTGATTCGTGATAAAGATTTGGAGCGGGAAACGAGACTCGAACTCGCGACCTCAACCTTGGCAAGGTTGCGCTCTACCAACTGAGCTATTCCCGCGTTTTGTTTTGAGAGGCGCACATTTTACCATGTAGAATGAGTATGTCAAGTGAAAAATGAAAAATCCAAAAATAGTTTTTGGCCTTTAAATCATCAATTGACCTCACAGAATGTGTGTAATTAAACACTGATTATAGATTTGTCTTGTCAGTGAGGGCGCGTATATTAAATGATTTAATATTGATTGGCAAGTCTTTTTGTTAAAAATTCGCAACTTGTACAGTTGCGAATAATGAATAACGAATTTCATGAGTCTAATGCGATTAGAAAAGTGCTATAAAACACTAGGGTTATTCGCCCCTTCAATGTTGAAAAAAATTTGTCAGATTGCAATTAATTAATAATTAATGATTATGCAATCAAAAATAAGCAATCAAAAATGATCAGTAGATCGAAAAAAAATAAAAGCCAAATCAATTTTTCACTAAAATCAATCAGGGCGCCAAATCAATTTGGAACGAAAAGCAGGCCTTTAAGATTTATTGCATATATA
>QNEL01000233.1 GCA_003645185.1 Candidatus Parabeggiatoa sp. nov. 3 | reverse complement strand
TTTTTTTCACCCAAGATTTGTAGGGTGGGTAAACGGGCGGCAATGAACTCATATATAAACCCTTATGTCACCGCCCGTTTGCCCACCATTCATCCTTTTCCGAATAAAAATAGGGTGAAAAATAAACCAAGAAATGTGTTTATATTTAACACCCCAGGGCAAGGGTTCCTATCGAACACATACAGAACAAAACGAGTGTTATAAATATAAAAATTTCCTGTAACATACATATTTAACCGTTCAGGTAGAGCCTTGCTACACGCAGTAACGAGTGACGCGAGATCAAGGGGGCGCATTCCCAAAAAACCATTATCAATCTGCAGTAAAAGCAAAATAAATTTTGCACTCCAAGCATGCTGCAAAATAAATTTTGCACTCCAAGCATGCTGCAAAATAAATTTTGCACTCCAAGGGCCGAAAACAAATAAATTAGTAACAAAAATAAAACTTGTACTTCATTCAATCGGGAAAGGCTATAGAAGTATTTCAAAACGACTTCAGTTTTTTTGAGGAAAATAATTTATGGAACGCAAATACAAACTTTTGATTGCAGATGATGATCAAAATATTCTCTCTGAATATGGAGATTACTTTGAAAAACAAGGATTTAGAGTAGAATTGGCTCAAGACGGGCTCGAAGGGCTTGAAAAACTGCGCCATGACAAAGAATTTGATGTCACACTTGTTGATCTAAAAATACCTAAAATGGATGGTATTGAAATGATCAAAGAGGCACAGAAAGCCGGCAACAACGCCGATATGATTATTTTGAGTCATGACAAAGAATCCGATAAAGCCGATGCCATCGCTGCGATAAAAGTCGGTGTGAAAGACTGCTTTGAAAAATCTGTTCTTCATAAGCCAAAATGCTTTGCCAGAGTCAAGGAATTGGCTGAAGGCATACCTCTTGAAGAAGTTTCACGATCAACAATGCTCATTATCGGATGTATGAAAGCAATGGATGGGAAACTTTGATTAGACCGCAGAATCAAGACCCACAGCAGTCAGGTAGCAAGAGAACCTATTATTCTGAATTGGTTGCAGTCGCGCCGTCTTCAGGACAAACCCCTTCTCTGGAATTAAATACGTCCGAAGGCATTACTGCAGCCACACAAGCTTTGCCAGTCACATTCAAACCGGGCTGTTCGCAAACAACCACACGTCGAACCTGTGCATATGACGACTATTTTGAATGGATTGGCACGGTTCGGCAAATCGTGATTGATCGAGCGATAACACTACAGCAGTTGGATAATGTTAAAGCAGCCGTGCAATCGTTAAATTACCTGCTATTCGCCGATTTCGATAACAGCGCCAACAACGCCCAATATTCTGATTTCGGTATCGCCTACGCTCCTGATCCGGATGGCAATGTGCCAGAGCAACAATTATCTCCAGTGGGCCTGGCTTTCCAACGTTTTGCACTGACACAAATATGGGTTATCGAATAAGAGTTAGGTGGGCAAACGATCAATAGATATTACGAAGTCAATAGGTTTACCTACCCTTACCTGGCTTACTTCTTTTCGTACACGATTTCCCCTTGCAGGAAAGTCATCAATACTTGGGTTTGACTGATGGATTGGATAGGAATTTCAAACAAATTTTTATCCAAAACAATTAAATCCGCTTCCTTACCGACTTCAATTGAACCCACTTTAGTTTCTTGACGCATCACATAAGCTGGATTCATAGTGTAAGCATGAATCACTGTAGCCAAATCCGGCAGGTTTTGGGGGGCACGAGTCAGCGCGTTTTGCATCCCGACAAAAGGGTTTAATGTACTCACATCCCAATCGCTGCTTAAAGTAATACGTGCGCCTGCTTCATGTAAGCCTTTCAGCGGGATCAGGTTATTGCCTCTATCGCCGATTAAAAACTCATTTTCCGCCCAATGCTCCGGATTGGAAAAAGTGCCGGCAACTTGCATATCTGCGGTGATATTCAGGGCCTTGAAACGCGGATAATCGGCAGGCGAAACCACTTCTAAATGAGTGAGGCGATGCCGTCCGCTACTGCTTTGAGCGGCTTCTATGGCATTAATGGATTCACGAACCGCCCGATCACCAATCGCATGGATATGAAAATCAAAACCAACCGGCTCCAACTCAGCAATATAGCGGGTTAGGCGTTCTTCCGTAAAATAATTCAAGCCATTATTGCTGGGAATATTGCCCAACTTTTCCAAATACGGCGCTAACATCGCAGCAGTTGAATTAATCAAAATACCGTCGTTATACAGCTTAATCTGCGAAATACGCAGCAAATCATTGGGATTATTACGGTATAAAGCCTTAATACCGCTCAATTGTGCAGCGTCCGCCATACTTGGATAAGCCCACAAGCCCAATACAGCGCGAACAGTCAGCGTGTTCTCTTGTTCAGCACGTAACCAAGCATCTTGAAAACCCCGTTTCCAATAAGTACGCGCCTCACATACCGAAGTAATACCATTCTTGTTTAAGAGCCATAGCGCATCCAGCAACCCTTCATAATTCAATTTCACGCAAAAGTTTCGCTCCGCGAAACTTTTGCGTGAAATGTTTAATCGTATCTGTTGGTTGCCAAGCGAAATCCATAACCAAATCACCGGCTGAATCAAACAAAATCCCGGTAGGTTCATTTGTTAGCGGGTCTTTCACAATCACACCACCGGGCGGGTTGGCAGTGTTTTTATCAATACCGGCAGCTTCCAATGCTTTAGAATTGACCCAAATGGAATGCGATGTCTCTTCCATTATTACAGCCGGTTTATCTGGAATCGCTTCATCTAAAATCGCTAACGGCGTGCGCTGACTATCTAGCAAAGTGAAGACGGAATGGCCGAACCCTAAGATCCAATGCGTACCGATTTGCAGCGGCGCACATTGTTTTAATAGCGGGATAAAGTCTTCAGCAGACAATATATTGGGAACTTTTAAATCACAAGTACCGGCGAAAAGCGAAGCCGCTTCTATAGGATGGGTATGTACGTCATTAATACCCGGCATTGCCATTTTTCCTTTCAAATCAATAACTTTAGCTGATTCCCCCCCTCGGGCTTTAGCGGTTTGACTATCCCCTACATAGCGAATCACGCCATTTTCAATATAGACTGCTTCAGCCCACGGTTGTTGTGGGTTTACGGTGTAGATTTTGCCGTTGATTAAAACGGTTTTATCTGTACTAATCTCTGTCAACAAAACCAGTTCAAAGTCGGAACCAACCGTTTTGAACTCCGCCTTATACAACTTCTCGCCGACTCCTTGGAATGGACAATGCGCCAGTTGCGCCTTGATACGTTGCCACAGAATTACCGGTGGATTCAGCTTTAATAGCATTAAGGAAAAAGTGATGGGATTCACATTGAACAATTTTAAACTGGCGTTATAAATCCCCAAATCGCCAGCATCCACCTCTGGTAAATGCAATAGGCTATCAGTATCGTTAAAATACGCACCATTATGGGCAATGCCGGCTAAAGCCGTTGCCAATAAAGCAATTAAACTTACCACACTTAGTGCGCGGTAAAAGGGTTTTAGTTTTCTCATGATTTCTATTCCATTATTGGAATTGAGGTTAATTTGACTCACGGGCAGTACATAGGATTGCTCAAACCAAACGTATTTAGGGGCAGGGCTTCCCAAAGTTATCGCCCGGTTTAACTTTAATGGCATTCATGCGATGCTTGCTGTTGAGTTCGATCTGATTGAAACAAATTGAGGGTTATCTAACATTTTTTGTGTTGAATTAATTAAATATTATCCCTGAATCTTACTGCCCGCTTGCCCAATATCCTGACAAAATACTTTCAACGCTTGCCACAATTGTAGTTGCACATCGTTTAAGCCGTGATCACTGTCAAGTTCTTTTAATTGAATCCAAGGGCGTTCAGTCAGCAAAATCGCGTGCCGTTTGTATAGGAATGATTTCATCGAAGCGGCCATGCAAAATCAAGGTGGGTATAGGCCGCTGTAAGTCAGTATCAACATACTGATGTATATCTTGTATAAAATCGTAACTTATTAAACGTTCACATTGTTCACCATAATGATAAACGGCTAATTCGCTGTGCCACTGTGCGTATTGTGCTTCACCCATCACCGTTATACAGTGATTTAAAAAGTTTAAGGCTGGCGCGAGTAATACTAAGCGTTGTATT
The DNA here is from genome assembly GCA_003645185.1 of Candidatus Parabeggiatoa sp. nov. 3. Classification (GTDB taxonomy): domain Bacteria; phylum Pseudomonadota; class Gammaproteobacteria; order Beggiatoales; family Beggiatoaceae; genus Parabeggiatoa. The sequence goes on along the minus strand of QNEL01000233.1, from coordinate 7,817 downwards.
TGCGGTTGCAGCTCGGCCAGCCATAAGGCGGTTAAACCGCCTAAACTTGAACCGATCAATGTTATTGGTGAATTGGGTAATAAGGCTTGTACCTGTTGAATTTGTCGAGTTAAGGTGAGATGAAAAAAATCGTTTTGATTTAAATCAGGAATCTGTAAGTTTAACCCCTGTTGCTCAAAACTTTGCTTGAAAAACAGGGCTTTATTGGATTGTGGACTGGATGCCCATCCATGCAGGTAGAAAAATGTTGTCATTGATGGTAGAACCTATCGAATTGACTTATCCTTTTTGGTGAACTTGCACATATTCGTTGATTTTTTCTAGGATAAACAAGCTGATAGCTTGGCTTATTTTGTCGCTAGATTTGACAAATTTAGGCATCACTTCCTGATATGAAAATCCCCCATTTCTGACAAAAATAGGACTCATATTTTTATGAGGCGAAGCTTCTCCATCATCAACACGATGATGTCCAAAACCTCTTTGCCAATCCCAGGAGAGAACACGTTCATCTCCTAAACGTTCATAACACAGTTGAAAACCGGTTATTGTTCCGTTGTAGTCTTGCCAAGTAAATAGATCAAAATAGTCGTCTTGAAACCAGCGTTTAATGACATCTTTCTCATCCTGCTTTGAATGGAGTTCTGTTAACATACTGAGTATAATGGATTTGCGGAAGATTGATTTGTTATATAGGGTAGGTGGGTTTAGCCACGTTTTTTTTCAGGTGATGATATAGTACAACGATATAGTACAACTTATATATAGCATTTTTCGTTTGGGTTAAATACAAAAAAGGGCTTGCGCGTGGGTGTCTCGTAGGGTGGGATCGCTGTCGACATTGAACTTAATACAAAACCCAGATTTCACCGCCCGCTTGCCCACCATCCTAGTTTCCCTCTAAAATTATTGATTTTGCTAACAAATAAAAATCAGTATTTTTTTGGAAATGGCTAATTTTTAAAATTGGCGAAGAAATTGGCGAAGGTATTGTATAAACGAATCAAATCTAAATCAATTCATATGATTTAAAATTTGTTATTTTCCTAATTCTTTGTACTGAATCGTTGTACTGAAGCGTTGTACTTAAGCAGAATGATTACTTCTCACTCTTGATTGAGAATTGATAAGGGAGTCCCAAAAACAATAATTATCCGAGCCAGCCATTTCACGCAGGGTGGGTAGGGGAATGGTGGGCAACAAAAACCCGTTACCCACCCTACAAGAAATAATTTATTTTTTGGATAGGCCTAAACTAGAGATCAACAATCAGCGTATCTGTGAGTCTGATACCCTTAACAAAAAAAGCGGCGTATAAAATGGTATCACCCTTTATCTGTTTTGATGATTGCAACGATCCTTTTTCAACAATGTCTATATAGTCTATTTGTACTAAAGGCTGCGCTTTAATGATTTCTTTCATGGCGTTTAATACGATATGCGTATCCGATTCACCTTCGCGAATGAGCTTTTCGCCATGCTGGAGGGCATGGTAAACGCTGAGAGCGGATTGACGTTGTTCGGCAGATAAGAGTACATTTCTTGAACTAAAGGCCAATTGATCAGCATCTCGCAATGTGGGTACACCTATTACCGTGATATCAGGAAAATAGGAGGCTGCCATGTTTGTCAAGATGGCCAGTTGCTGAATATCTTTTTCACCAAAATAGGCGTTATGGGGCTGCAATACTTCAAACAATTTATAAACAATTGTTGCCGCGCCATCAAAAACCCAAGGGTGCATGGTGCCATCTAAGCGATAAACCAGATTGGCGGGGACGCTGATTAAATTGTCGATTCCATTTTTGTCCTCTCTTACAAAATGTTCTCTATCCCGATCTATCAACTCATTTTCTTGGTATTTAAAAAAATCATCGATTTGTTCGACAAAGGGAAACATTTCTTTGACAGTCGGATGAAAAATCATATCTACTTGAGTTGCTTTGGCTACGCGCTTATCTTGCTCAAAATCGCTGGGGTAAGCATCGAACTGTTTTTTCCTAAACTGCATCGGATTCAAGAAGATACTGATTAGGGTGATATCATTTTCTTCACGCGCCTTTTGCATTAATAATTGATGCCCTGAGTGCAACCCACCTAATGTTGGTACTAAACCAATCGTTTTCCCCTTGTTTTTAAGATCAGCAATATAAGTATTTGCTTGATAAACAGATTCTATCATTTTCATATTCATTTTAGGGTTTGTAGGAAAACAGCTACAAACGAATTTCACACAAAGACAACAAATCTTCTTTTGTACCTCTACGTCTGGCTACAAAATGTTGTCCATTTTGGACAATGACTTCTGCCGGCATTGGCGCGCTGAGGAAATATAATAAACTGGCGGAAAACCCATAAGCACCTGAATTAAATATGCTGATAATGTCATTGATTTCTGCCTCTGGTAAGTCTACCTCAGTGGTAAAAACATCCATGCTGGTACATAAAGGGCCGCCTAAGGTGATGGGATGTTTCTCAGAGAAATTCATTTTATTGGCAATAGCCGTGGGATATTGCTTATTCATTCTAATTGGTAAAAACGCATGATTAATGCCACCATCAAGTATCGCGTATTTTTGCCCTCTGGATTCTTTGACACTAATCACCTTGGTTAAAAAAACACCGGCTTCTGATACGAGGAATCTACCCGGTTCAAGAACAAAACAAGTATCAGATAAATCGTATGTTTGGGAAGCTTGGTTGATTAACTGAGTTAAGCCTTTACCGAATTGTTCGACATCAAATTCTGGTTCGGATTCATTGAAAGGTACGCCTAACCCACCTCCAAAGTTAATACATTTGATAGGAAATCCTAAATCTTGAGCAGTTCGACAGGCAATATTCAGCGTATTTTCTATACTGTTTAGTAATACAGTGTGATCAAGTATCTGTGAACCGACATAAACATGTATGCCTTGTAGTTTAACCCATTCCATTTTTAATGCCGTTTTGATAACGGTTTCAATTTGTTCTTCATCTATGCCGAGTTTTTGTGAACCGCCGCCTGTTTGCATTTTGACTTGTGTTATACCCTGTATGGGGTTAATGCGAACGCAGATTCTAATGGGACTACCTTCATTTTTTGCAATGGTATCAATACGATAGAGTTCATCCAGTGATTCTACGTTAATGGTACGCACACCACTTTTGATCGCATATTGTATGTCTTCGTCTGTTTTTCCAGGCCCATTGTAGATGATATGTTTTCCTTGAAATCCACTCTTTAAGGCAATATAAAGTTCTCCCGATGATGCGATCTCCGCACCGGCACCGAGTGAACGAATAAATGAACAGACGTTTGGATTTGGATTGGCTTTAATAGCATAAAATATTTTTATCTTTTCGGGTACAGAACGTCTTAAGGCTTCATATTTTTTTCTAATGATTTCAAGATCATAAACGTATAATGGTGTGTTATAAGCTTTGACAAGCGTTAAGACGCTAACGTTTCCTACCCTTAAAATGCCATTTTTATTTTCAAAATATTTCATTGTTTGTTAATTAACCTCTAATTTAAGTAAGTCGTATAAATTTTATTTTTGAGACACCTGTGGGTAAATAGATTATAATCAACTGATTGACAATCGTTTTAAAAAACGGTGCAATCTCTCACTCTCTTGTTGCGTATTTGCGATGATAATCGCACTGAATTTCCCCCACTGAAGGAAACCAGTATTATAGGGAAGAATGCCTTGTCTTGTTTGCAGATCAAACAGATTATGTCCTAAAATATCTCTTAATTCAGTAAACGTGGCTGGTTTGCCTATATTGAGATGGGTTAGCATGATCAAGTGTTTTTCTGGGTATGAATCTGGAAAGAGCTTGCGTAAGACATAAAGTCCAAAAGAGGAAGCATTAGCTCGCCCATTGATATCAACCGCAAATACCTTGCCTTCAGTTGTTTCTATAAAATCAAGCCCTAACAGGCCTCTATAGCCTTGAGTTTGTAAGGCTTCACATAAACGCCTCGAATTGTGCCATAAGGTTTCAAGCTGAGTTGCTGATGAGGGATAGGTATTCCCATGATGTTTCATAGCCTGATCTAGTATTTGATCGCTCATTCCTAATGCCTGTATAGCAGATTCACTGATTAGATACTGAATATTAGGAGAACACAAAACATCATACCTTTTTTCGACTAAAAAGAGTTCTTCAGTGTTGCATTGGCTGAGATTGATTGTGAAGGCATTCAATTCTGCCTGATTTCTGATCGGCCAGACTGCGAGGCCGCCATAAGTATGATTTCCAATGATAATAATTTGTTCGTATTGCGCTATGAACTTTTTAGCCGTCTCGACAACCTTCATTGAATTGACGATTTCATATTCGGGTACTGGCAATGCCAATTCATGTAGGAGAGTGGGTAAATATATCTTGCTATTGACTTTGAGACTCAATTCAGGAGGAGGCCCATTGACTGTTCCCTTAATTTGATGGGCAATTTTGGCTTCTAGCTGTGTACTCATATAAGGATGAAGTACAACTTGATTGCCATCTTCTCCTAATCGCTGTAAAAACGCTAATAACGATTTGTCCTTCAATACCTTTTCTGAAAGCGATTCTCCTTGATGACTTGGACTTGGTATTAATAGGTTTCGTGTGCCAATACCAATATCTATCAAGTAATCAAGGTAAGCTTGATCCGGGGAATGATTTAAAACAATATAGTCATCTGGTTCAACAAGAAGAAGCGCTCTTTCTGGATATTCGTTCAGTTGTAATTTGAAGCAATCGCTATCATCGCTGCTTACTGCACTCAATTTTAATGTGCTAGGATGAAGATTATGTATAAAAACATTAATGGTTTTTTGAGTTTGAACGGCCATTTGTAATGCAGAATATAAAAAGGGTTTGTGAAAAGGTTTGAAAGAACACTGATTGAGCTGATTGAGTACAGCGGATTAACTTCATCCCCTGATTCGTTTATTGGTTGCATTGAATCAATCCGTTGTATTCCGTTAATCCGTTGTACTATTTACCTCAGAATAAGCCGGTATGCCTTCTCTTCCAACAGACTTCAATATTGCCCGTTGAATAGCTTTTTTAATCAGTTCGGCTGCTGCAATGCCAACCAAATTGACATCCGCTTCAACTTCACTTTCTCCCGTTGCTAAAGCGAAAAGTGTATCACCATCAAACAGCGTATGTGCTGGTGTAATGACTTGCGACACGCCGGCGTATGCCATTTCTGCGACTTTGGTTAATTCTGTTTTGCCAAGATGAGCATTAATCACGACAACACCAATCAAGGTATTAGACGACTGGGTGGTTGTAGCAGTGCCCTCTAAGAGGTATTTGATCGTATCAAGAAACCGATTGCCATCTTTTGTTCTTGCGCCAGCAATAATAATGCGGTTATCTTCATCACTTCTGACATCCCCAAAAGTATTCACAACAACAACAACGCCTACCTTCAAGCCCGTTTTAAATTGCATAGCAGCCGTTCCTAATCCGCCACGCATCGCTTGTTGTGTACCACAGACTTTACCGACTAAGGCCCCCGTTCCCGCGCCAACATTGCCTTCTGCAACTTTTGTCGCACCGGCGGCAGCCTGTAAACAGGCTTCATACCCATCTTGTGCGGTAGGTGCGCCATCCTCGCCCAAATTAAAATCATAGATCACGGCTGCAGGCACAATCGGTATTTTTTTGCGAGCCATGCTAAATCCATAACCCTGTTCTTGACAATACCGCATTACACCATCAGCCGCTGCGAGGCCTAATGCACTGCCACCGGTTAATAAGATGGCATTCACCTTATCGACAAGACAAGTCGGTGCCAAAAGGGCCGTTTCTCGTGTTCCCGGTGCCCCGCCCCGAATATCCACACCACAAGTGGCTCCGCCATTTTCACATAGTACGACGGTGCAACCTGTCGCACACTTGTCATTAGTGAAATGGCCAACGCGAATCCCAGGAATATGAGTAATAGAGATATGAGAATGCTTCATCTAAAAAAACGGACAATTTATAAATAAATATCGAGATGTTCAAAAAAATCATTTCAATTTCAGATGAAGCACGCAGGTTTGTATTTACGAATAGAATGTAGGGGCGAACCTACGTGTTCGCCCTTTTAAAACGTCACAATCCTCTCAGGCTTGAAAATCACTCAAACGTTTGTTCTGGCCCCGGAAACGTGCCATTTTTCACGGCACTACTAAACGCTTCAATCGCGGCTGGTATAGAACCGGTTTCTTGTAAAAAATCTTTTGAAAATGAGGGGCGTTTGCCGGGCGTGATACCCAACAGATCATACAAAACTAATACCTGCCCATCACACTCTACACCGGCACCGATACCGATAACGGGAATGTCTAACAAGGCCGTAATCTCTGTGGCCAAATTACCTGGCACACATTCAAGGATTAGCAATGAAGCGCCTGCCGATTGTAAAGCAACAGCATCATCGCGAAGGCATTCGGCACCAATATCAGTACGGCCTTGTACACGATAACCGCCTAATTGATGAATGGATTGTGGCGTGAGGCCCAAATGGGCACAAACAGGAATACCACGCTCCGTCAACATTTGCACGGTTTCTGTCAGCCAATCCCCCCCTTCTAGTTTAACCATTTGGGCCTGTCCGTCACCCATAAGGCGAGCGGCTGATTCAAAGGCCGTGCGAGGAGTAGCGTAACTCATAAACGGCATATCCACGATTAACAAAGCCTGATCACTACCCCTCCCCACTTGTTGGCAATGATAAATCATATCGTCAACCGTGACGGGTAAAGTGCTGTCATGACCTTGAATCACCATACCGAGTGAGTCACCCACTAATAAAATATCAATACCAGCCTGATCAATCAATCGAGCAAAACTGGCATCGTATGCTGTTAAACAAGTTATTTTTTCACCCTTTGCCTTCAGTTTATGCAAATGGGTTAGCGTCCTTCTGCTCATAATCAGTTATCAGTTAATGTAGGGTGGGTAACGGGTTTTTGTTGCCCACCATTTATCGTAGAGTGGGTAACGGGTTTTTGTTGCCCACCATTTATCTCTCTCAATCAACCCTTTCAAATCAAAAAACGACAATCAACAATTCAACGCTTTCCATCACTGAGCAACGCTGTATCAAATCGTATGCCTTAAGTCCATTCGGTAAAACTAAATCGGGGGCACACTCATAAAGGGGATACAATACAAAGGCTCGATCATACAAGCCAGGATGGGGTAAAGTCAGTTGGGGAGTGTGTAATTGTTTATTTCCATATAATAACATATCCAAATCTAAAGTCCGTGGCCCCCACCGCTGCGCCGTGCGAACACGACCTTGTTTATTTTCAATAGCTTGCAGTTCATTCAGCAACGTCAAGGGTGCTAATTCAGTTGTCAATACCGCAAGGGCATTGATGTAATCGGGTTGATTTTTGGGGCCTAAAGGTTTGCTGCGATACAGCGCAGAATGTTTTAACAATACAGTGGTAGGTATGGTATTCAGTGCCAGTAACGCTTGTTTAACTTGATCAATAGGGTTATCAAGGTTACTGCCTAATCCAACATAAACAGAGTTGTGAGTTGTCATGTTAATCAATGAACAATGAACAATGAACAATGTACAATGAACAATGAACAATGAACAATGAACAATGAACAAGTATTAGACTTGTCCCTTAATAAGCTAAGTCCTTGATTTTTAATCTCGTTGTATCTTGTATTTTCAATGACTTACGTTTATTAAGGGGCAAGTCTATTATATACATTCACTGATTTAATAGTATTCAATGGTATTAAATAGAAGAAAATACCAATGAACTTTGTCGTTCAAGCAATCTACAATTCGATGGTATTGATGAAAAAGGTTCGTCCAGAAC
>QNEL01000232.1 GCA_003645185.1 Candidatus Parabeggiatoa sp. nov. 3 | reverse complement strand
TAAGGGGCCGACAACAAAAACCCATTTTAATTTTAAGGGGCCGGCAACAAAAACACGTTACCCACCCTACATGATCGATTTTAAGGGGGGTAACAAAAATCCGTTGTCGGCCTTTGACGTTTTGATTAAATTAATTTTAAGGCTTCTGCTACGCGCATGACGGCGCTGCGGGATCGTGGGTTTTTTTTGATTTCAGCGTCTGTCGGTTTAATCGCTTTACCAATGGCACGTAAACGGGGATGCAAGGCATCTGATGTGATGGGTAGGCTTTTTGGGAAATCATCACCTCGTACACAATCACGGATAAATCGTTTAACAATGCGATCTTCAAGAGAGTGAAAACTAATCACGATTAATCGTCCCCCCGGTGCTAACACATCTAATACTTGGGGCAAAACGTGTTGTAGTTGTTCAAGTTCACGGTTAATAAAAATGCGTAGGGCTTGAAAGCAGCGCGTTGCGGGATGTTTATCCCTTTCCCAAGCGGGATGGGCGGCTGCAATAATCTCTGCTAATTGGCATGTTGTTTTCAATTCCGTTTTTTGGCGTGCAGCGACTATCGCTTTTGCTATGCGTCGTGCATGGCGTTCTTCACCATACTCTTTTAAGACTGTAGCAATGTCATGATCCGTGGCTTTAGATAACCATTTTTCTATACTGTCTCCCTGATTTGGATTCATACGCATATCTAAAGGGCCGTCGCGCAGAAAACTAAAACCCCGTGCTGGTGTCTCAAGTTGTGGTGAAGAGACACCCAAATCGAACACGATGCCATTGATTTGGCCGATTAAACCGTGTACTTCTACGTGTTGTATCAGTTGTGCAAAAGCACTGTGAACAATACACAAACGATCATCGGTAGCACTTAAAGCTTGTCCCGTTTGCACGGCCTGTGGATCGGTATCTAAAGCCAATACTTGGCCTGAAGCCCCTAAATGATTCAAAATGGCCTTTGTATGTCCACCGCGCCCAAAAGTACAGTCGATATAACTGCCATCAGTATGAATATTTAAGGCATGAAGCACTTCAGAAAGTAAGACAGGTTGATGTTCAGAAACATTCAGTGATTCGGGTTTTGACATGTCAGTTATCAGTGTTCAGTTATCCGTTATCACAAGCTTGATAGGGATGATGTTGGCTAGGGTAACAAATTATTGAACAATATATACGGAATGTACTTGAAAAGGGAAAAAATAATTGTGATTAGTTGTCATAAAAAAAACCGTATTTTTTGTAGTGCTCAACAGGATGTCTAAACGGAAAATTTCAACTCTAAAAAATGAGATGAAAGACTATAGAACGCTGATTGTACTGATTATGGCCTGATTGACGCATATTAAATAAATTATGGTTATTATAACATAAAAAAATGGAACCATAAGCTTACGCCAAATCAATACCATTAAGTACGCGATAAGTTTAACGAAGCTTTATTCAACCTACATTGTCCTCATTTTATAATGGTTTTAAAGTGTCAAATCCTGTTTTTAAATGCTATCCTTTCAACTAAGCACAATAATTGCTAGTCATTATGTTCTCAAGCGACATGAGGATTGTATTGCGAATAGTTGTGTTGAGTTATGCCAAATGATCTTGATTGATAATCACTTTAATCAATTGCTCGCCAATTTTTATGTGCGACTGATGTCAAAATAATATTTGCACGCAATATAGTATAGCGATGCTAAACTTTATTTAGCTTCGCTGATCTCCTGTTCACGCAAAAGTTGCACGCAACTTTATTTAGCGAAGCGCACCGAAGGTTCACGCTCAAGTTTAGCGAAGCGAAACTTGAGCGTGAAATGTGAAATGTGAAATTCATAAACCGTTAGCATTAATTACCACTATTTATTATTCTTTATAGTTAAGGTTTGTTTTCAACGGCGATTTATCAGCTATTCTTATGTCATTTTGTGTACGCAACGTACTTTAAAATAAAATTAATGTCCATTGAAAATGGATAAAGCCTCAAACCGTTATACTTAGCATCGTCATAAGGTCGCTATTATCAGACACAGCTCAAGTCAGGTGGTGGTGACTAACAGCAAAAGCGCAAATTGTATTTAGCGTAGCCGACCTTCGGTTCACTTAAGAAGTTGCGCGCAACTTCTTAAGTGAAATGGTGGACAGTATATTTAAACCGCTTAATTTTTTTATTTCATCAATTACAAAGTACTCTATAGATGCTTATGTCTACATACCGTGTTGCTGCTATACAAATGGCCTCTGGCTCTCAAGTTACAGCGAATTTACAAATTGCCGCCAAACTTATCAAAGAAGCGGCCAGTATGGGGGCAAAATTGGTTATTTTGCCCGAAAATTTTGCGCTGATGGCTATGCACCCCATCGACAATGTTCAGATTCGCGAAAAACAGGGATCAGGTCCCATTCAGGATTTTTTGTCCCAACAAGCTGCACATTATGGCATTGGGTTGGTGGGTGGAACGCTACCTATGGTGGCCACATCACAGCATAAAATCCGCGCCGCTTGTTTGGTGTTTGATAATACTGGCCAACAAATTAGCCGTTATGACAAAATACATTTGTTTGATGTCACCGCCGCACCCGATGAACATTATTGCGAATCAGAAACGATTGAGGCCGGAGATCAAGTGATTGTTGTTGATACGCCTTATGGGCGTTTAGGGATTGCGGTATGTTATGATTTACGTTTTCCTGAGTTATTTCGCTGTATGCAAGGTATCGAATTAATTGCTTTACCCTCAGCATTCACGGCGGTTACGGGTAAAATGCATTGGGAAGTTTTAATACGGGCACGGGCCGTCGAAAATCTGTGTTATGTGTTCGCGGCGAATCAAGGGGGTTATCATGTCAATGGACGAGAAACTTACGGCAATAGTATGATAGTCGATCCTTGGGGGGTGGTGTTAACTCGTTTAAACCGAGGCGCTTCCGTCATTTGTGCTGATGTCGATCTTGAAAAACAGGCAGATTTACGGTGTCATTTTCCAGCTCTTGAACACCGAAAAATTCAATGTTAACGGCCTCTTATGTCAGCAAGACACAATGGGTATAAGAAAATGGCACGGTAAAAACCATCATAAATACATAACATAAATAGGGAAATTCATGATGATTGCACTCTCTTGGCAATCCCTTGTCAAAACGCTCGCTTGCGGTTGTCCTGCGCTCGTTCTCCCTTGTGCTGCCTGTAGTTGCCCTTTCACCAAACATCGTCATTCCTAAAATCGAAGCTCTTTGAATCGCCGGTTCGCTTCGCTAATGTTTTTAAAATCAATCACTTATAAAATCAACCCTGACTTATAAAATAATGAGTTAAGTCTCATTTTAAAAACGCTATAAACTGCCGCTTTATGAGTACTCTTTTCGCTCATCAAAATCGGTGTCTTTTGGTTAATTGGATGACACAGGATGAAAGAATTTTAAGGAATTGATTTTTATACAGAGTTTATTATTTTTGTTATAATCAAAGCGAAAACCGCTTTTTTTAAATAACATTTCACTTAACAAGTTTTTTAAGCAAAAACAACTTGAAGCGCGTTGTGTAGCGAAGCTAAACTTTAGTTTTAACGCGTGAAATTTCTAAATGCAAAACGTTGTCATTCATTAACTTTTTATTTTGAGCCTCTCCTCTCGCAAAATTATTGGCATACAACCAACAATCAATCAGTTATACTAAAGAATGTCTCTGTAACCTATTGTTTTCTGGTTTCGGTAGAGCGTTTGGCAACAACCTCTTTTTCACTTGAACCCGTTTTTGCGTGCAAAAACAACTTGAAGCGCGTTGTGTTGCGAAGCTAAACTTTAGCCCGATACGCGTGAAATTATCTTTTTGACAGAATTGAACCGTCAGGCAATATTAATTCTGAACTGATGAACAACGGTTTTTGGATTTTTGACTGACTGTAAGTCGTTTAAACAATCCGTTTGTTTTGACACTTGATTTTTTTTTAGGCATTGAGTAATCAATACCTGAGCCAATTTTTTAGCGAAGCAGGGCTACGATTCAAAAAAAGCCATTCGCAAAGTGATAGGAGATTTAAAAAAGGATTGATTCAATGGTTTAATGATATTTCTAATATTTTACATCAGGTTACGAATCTTGAACTGCGAGTAGGTATGGTATTTGATAAAAGGGAGAAAACGATGTTTACGAAATCGCTAAAATTGATAATCAACTTTTTATTCGCGATTCACACCTTAAAATTCGCAACAATGGTTTTAATCATGAGTCTAACATCTGCTATTTTCACTCTTTCACTTGAACCCGTTTTTGCACGCAAAAACTAATGCACTAAGTACTGAAGCACAAATAAACCGGTATTTTACAGCAAAGGGCAAGACCGAAGGTTGCCCAGATCCACCTATCATATGTAGAGACGCGATGCTTCGCAAATCAGATTTATTTCATGGACACTAAATATTGCATCTCAGGTTCGTTGTAGAGACGCGATGCTTCGCAAATCAGATTTATTTCATGGACACTAAATATTGCATCTCAGGTTCGTTGTAGAGACGCGATGCGTAGCAAATCAGATTTTTTGGACGCGAAACATCGCGTCTCAGGTTTTTTGTATATTTGCTCTGCTTCACATCTCTCGTTTATTTCTTTGCGCCATAAAGTGTATCTTATTTGTTTAAATGCAGAGACGCGAAGCATCGCGTCTCTACTGGTTGCTTCTATTAAAATACCTGAAAATTTATGGTTCAGTACTTATTGATATTGAATTGCCTCATCCAAAACTTGATTTCACGCTATAAGGCTAAAGTTTAGCTACACAACGCACTTCAAGTTGTTTTTGCAAAAACTTGTTAAGTGAAAAACATTGAATTGAATTGAATTAAAAAATAATTGATTGTGAGAATATGATAGTGTCTTCAATAACTCAAACTAAGGCTGAAGTCCAAAAACTGATTAAGCTGTATAATCAACTACAACAAGAGGCTAAAACGGCTGATACAGAAGAAGCGACACGTAAAGTTGAGCAAGCTGAAAAACTGGTTTCGCAAATCAACACGCTGCAGTCTGCTCTCAGTAAAACAAAAGTTAAAGAATTTGTCTCGAAACCCATCACTCAACCTGCGGCTACCCCCGTAGGTACTAATAAAAAGATTCCAGGCTCTGAATTGGCAGATAAGAAAAGAATTGAGTTTGAGGAACGTATCAACCGTATTGAATCGGCTCAAAAAAGAACCCGCGTTCAAATTGAACAACTTAACCGAGCTAAAGCAGAACTGGAACATTTACAAGTTGAAGCTGAAAACGCAGCGACTGTGGCCCAAAAACAGGCTGTAGATGTGGTTCAGCCACAAGCCCAAAAACTGCTTAAGCTAAATGAACAACTTGAGATCAGAAATACACAATATCAAAGCCTCCAAAAAGAACTTGATAAGGTTCGCAAACAAGCACAAAAAGATACTGATTTGCTTAGGAAAGAACGTGATGCAGCACAGGAAAGACAGAAGCAATTAGAAAAAGAAAAAATGAACTTATTACGTTATGGTGGTGGTAATCGTGGCTTTTTTAATGGATTGGCGATAGGCGCTGGATTAGGCATTTTAGGTCTTGCAACACTTGCAGTCGTGATCTTTAAAACATCTTGGTTGGATGAAGTGATCTGTTATTTAAAAGATTACCCGACACACTGTTCTTTTCAAGTGTCCACCCCAATACCACGGGTTGAAGATGAAAAATAGTTTACTCAAAAGCGCAATAACAATAAGTGTAACCTTTCGATGTAGCTGTGGTGACAGCCTGTCAAATTGCTCTGACTTTATCACAAATCATCAAAGTCATCCCGAAGCTCATACGTGTGTCTTGGTTCGAGGTACAGACGCTCTGCGTGTGTCTAGCTGCCTTGCCCCAATTGATTTTACTTAGAAGTAACTAATTGCGAGAATACGATTGTGTCTTCAATAACTCAGGCCAAGGCTGAAGCTCAAAAGCTTATCAAGCGGTACAACCAATTACAGGCAGAAGCCAAAACGGCTGATTCGGCTGCAGCAGCGCGTAAAGCGGCAGAAGCTGATAAACTGGTTTCACAAATCAGTGCGCTGCAATTAGCTATCACAAAACTTCAGGCTAAAGATAGAGAAACGACTGTCCAAAAAAACAAGGTGCCTGTGGCTGCCGGCAAGAAAAAGGGAGCGAACCCTATAGCAAGAAGCCCTACTGAAGAAATTAAACGGGTTGCTTCTGAGAAAGCTGTACTTGATACGCGCATTAACCGTCTTGAAGATGCCCAGAAAAAAACCCGCGCACAAATAGAACAGCTTACTCGTGCAAAAGCGGAACTCACACGCTTAAAGCGTCAAGCTGAACAAAGTGTGGCAACGGTTGCTCAAGCACGCCGTACTAATGACGAAAAATTGCAACAAGAACTGGCTAAGTTGATTGAGAAAAAAGAGGCTGAACACCACTCTCTCAAGCGAGAACTTGATGTCGTCCGTCAACAAGCTCAAAAAGATGCTGAATTGCTTAAAGTGCAACGCGATGCGGCACGCGCTATGATGGAAAAACAAAAAAAGGATCAATCGCTGACCTTACAGCGTCGTCATAGTCATAAAGGTAGGTTGTTCATGGTGATTAGCGTTGGTGTTTTTGCACTGATATTGGGAATTTTACTGGCTTTATTGTTCATGCCAAGCGCGGTCACGCCGCCGCCACCGGTTATAATTATCAAGCCACCCACTATCAAACCTGATCCTACTGGCCCCAAAGAACCGAACATTAATGCAATGGAGACGTATCGTGATAGGCTCAAAGATGCACTAGGCCCCTTAATGGTTAAGCTGCCAGGAGGCACATTTAAGATGGGTAGCAAAAACTCAAGCACTTACTATGATGAACGCCCACAACATAAAGTCACATTGCAAAGTTTCTCTATCAGTCAATATGAAGTCACGTTTGAAGAGTATGACTGGTTTGCAACCGCGACAGGTAGCACCTTGCCGGAAGATAATGGCTGGGGAAGAGGTAGGCAACCTGTTATCAATGTTTCTTGGAAAGATGCAATGAATTATACCCAATGGCTGAGCGAGCAAACGAGGTATAATTATCGTCTACCTAGCGAAAGAGAATGGGAATATGCCGCAGCGGCAGGATCGGGGAAAGCTTATTGGTGGGGTTATAAGCTTGAAAAAAACAAAGCGAATTGTAGCGTTTGTGGTAGTCAATGGGATGGAAAACAAACGGCACCAGTGGGTAGTTTTCCACCTAATCCTTTTGGCCTATACGATACCATCGGCAATGTCTTAGAATGGACGAACTCATGCTTCCATTCCAGTTACCGAGGTGCGCCTAGCACCGGACACTTATGGAAAGGGGGCGATTGTTCAAAACAGATCGCACGCGGCAGTTCCTTCAGAAGCAATAAGAATGCGTTACGTAGAACCATAAGACATAAGTTCCGTCCAAATACTCGTATAGTAAGTCTTGGATTCCGGGTAGTCCGTGCGGAGGAGTGAATTGATAGTTAAGCCAAAAGCTACCGTGTGAAGCGAAGATCAACGACGTTATACTGTCCACCGTTACAATTTTATATTTTGCCGGAAAAATCCCCGTTCATTTTAAATTAAGGGGATAAAGAGAGATATATTTGGTTAGTCACCACCACCTGAACGAAAGCTTTTAGACAACGGCTGAAAGCTGTTGGCTTTAGCTGTTGGCTTTAGCTGATTACTCATCGCTAGGAAGACATTCACCTGCACAGGGCAGGGTAAAAACTTGTTTATCTTCCAGACGTAACGCCGTTAATGCACCCCCCCATAAACAGCCTGTATCCAGTGCATAAACACCGTTATCCGCATAATAACCGAGTGTTGACCAGTGTCCAAAAAGAATCTGCATGTCACGACTCTCTCGCTCAGCCCACCAAAACCAAGGCCTTTCTTCATCAGGATGATTGAGATCAAGTGAGGGTGCGCCCTTTTTTTTCAGGGCTAATTTGCCTTTGCTATTGCAGTAGCGTAAGCGTGTAAAACAATTGCTGATAAAACGTAACCTATCCCATCCGTTGAGTTTATCAGACCATTTTTTGGGTTCATTGCCGTATAGATTAGCCAAATAATCTTGGTATTGTGAACCCCGTAAAGCTTCCTCAACTTCTGCTGCACAGTGACGAGATCGTAATAAATCCCATTGTGGCGGTAGGCCGGCATGAATCAGGGTTAGGCCTAGATCAGCATCGTGATGGAGAAAAGGACGACGACGTAGCCACGTCAACAATTCTTCTCGATCAGGTGCTTCTAATATAGGCGTGAACGTATCCCCTGGTTTCAGATAGTCAGTATAACCCTCTGCAACAGCCAGTAAATGTAAATCATGATTACCCAAAACGACTACAGCCCGTTCTTTTAAGGCTTTAAAAAAACGTAACACTTCCAAAGAGTTGGGCCCACGATTGACTAAATCGCCAGTACACCACAAGACATCTTTTTGTGCATCAAATTGGAACAATTTTAGTAAAGAGTGTAATTCAGTATAACAGCCTTGTATATCGCCAATAGCATAAGTTGACATGTCAGTTATCAGTTCCACGTAAAAGTTTTGCGCGCAAAACTTTTGCGTGGAAATCAGTTTCAGGCAAAAGTTTCGCTTCGCTATACAAAGCGCGTGAAATAAAGTTTTTGCGCGCAAAAACTGGGGCAAAGAAATCAGTTATCAATACCTTGATATCCACTATTGGATAGGCCAACTTATGTATCTGAACGGATTTTTGGCCTAAACGGATTTTGTTTATACTGCACATGGGCATAACACAACTTATGTAGGGTGGGTAAGTTTAGTTTGTTGCCCACCATTCTTATTAAACGAAAGTTTAGTTTGTTACCGCGTTTAGTATAGTGGTTTTGTGAGGTTGAAATGATTCATTTCTAGCAAGCAAAAATCATGATCACTCAGCGTCATCAGCGTTCTATATAATAATTAGAATGTGGGAATTTGGAATTGAAATAATAGTGAAGAAAGGAAATTTAAGAAGTGCAGGGTTCATTAAAAACGGATAACAAACCACAGAGTTTGAAGGAGAAAGAGAATAAATAATGAATGGGGTGAACGATGGGACTCGAACCCACGACCACTGGAATCACAATCCAGCGCTCTACCAACTGAGCTACGCTCACCATAAATACAGTAAAATTTTTGAACTAATGTACGCGCCCGGCAGGACTCGAACCTGCTACCCTCGGCTTCATACCACTATAGTTTTCACTACCAAAACCAAGGTTTTGTTTGTGGTCTGGACCATATCTTTGCCATCTCAGGCATGGTGCGTATGGCCTCTACGGAACCCGGCGTTCATCAGTTGATGACACGACCAAATAGCTACCGGTAAATTTATTAATATTGATTTGAATAATTAATAATTCACCCCTTCACTATCCTCTCGGTTTCCTCGGTATTGCCATTTGACAGGTTTCACCGATATAGCACCATCCACCCTAACGGTTCCATTTTCCCGTGGGGGGTCCAATTTTTTATTGCAATAATAATTAATTAGAAGGCCGATGCTCTATCCAGATGAGCTACGGGCGCATTTTGAATATCATTTATATATATAAATAAATCTAATAAAATTGGTCGGGGTAGAGGGATTCGAACCCCCGACACCCTGCTCCCAAAGCAGGTGCGCTACCAGACTGCGCTATACCCCGATAAAAAACTTGACAATGGGTGTCTCAAAAGAGGGCGCTATGATACCGACCTCATTTTCAGAAGTCAAGTTTTCTCGATTAATTTTTTTTCAACACAGAGATCACAGAGTAGCACAGAGTTTCACATCAGAGAAAACTCTGTGGCCCTCTGTGGCCCTCCGTGTACGAGGTAAAGCCTTAAAAAGGCAAAACACGCCATATTAATTATTAATTAATCATTTCATAATTCACAATGCACAATAGCTTATACCCATTTACCCCTCATCCGCCTTTCTCATCAACACTAAATGCCCATAACCCAATTTGGCATAGCCACGATGCCCGTTTTGAAAATTGAGATTCCACAATGTATCGTCTTGATCGGCATGTGGTGTCGATGAGCCATACCAACCGGATTGGATATGAGGAAAATAGCGTTTATCCAGTGGATTCTGTGGATTCACTAAGGTTTCTAATTCCGTTATCGTGGGCACACGCCAATCGTGATACCCCGCTAATAACATCTCATTGATAGCGGCCATATAACCCTGCGTATCACAAGGACACCCTTCACAATTTCCCCCATTTTCTTTGCCTACCCATTCATCATCAGGCGCGTACCAAGTATAAGTATGTCGGCTATCTTGTAAACCGCCATCATGGGTTTTGATTTCCCAGACAAAACCGCTTTCATTATCCAAAATCGCTGCCCAATGTGTCGTGTCATCTGCTAATGTTTCTCCCGATGCGCCTAACTTCGTAAAACGATAACGGTGTTGATAAATATCGCTTCTCAATTGTTTAACGGTTTCAAAAATCGCGACTAAAGTTTGATTCATCTGATCTAATCGCTTAACAATCGGATCATCTTGAGACTGTTGTACCGGTTTCGCCTGTAAGATCGATAATAATACTGATAACCCCATACCGATGATGGAAGTCGAAAACGCCAGTTTCAAACCTTCCAATAACTGCGGCACACTCGCCTTAATATCGTGGGTATTAAATTCCCACAATCCCAACATAATGCCAATAAACGTACCTAATATACCCAGACTGACAATAATAGATTTATAATCAACATGTTGCTCACGTTGAAAACTGCGCCAATCTTGAAATGCAAGCCATGACATTATGGCAGTAAAGAGGGCAATCAGTAGGGTTTCTGTTGTCATAATATGATCCTTTGCGTCACATCGTTATATGTAGGTACACATAAGTTTTTTAACATTTTTTGTAGTGCTGTAGATGATGAGAATTTCAAAAGTTCGCCCAATTTGATTTATGAAAGATTTGTGAAATTATTTTTCTGAAGCTCTTATATCAAGTTTTTAGTGATCATTGATAATTGACACTGCGTGAACGTTCTAAAATTTGGTACAATTTTTCCTCAGCCTTCGTCACCACTCGAAATTCAACCCGACGCGATTTATCCGCATTTTCTGAACCATCCCCATTACGAATTAATTTAGCAAACGATAACCCATTCGCACGCAACACCAATTGCAACCAATCCCGTTGTCGCGCTGAATGCTGCAATAACGCATAACAATACGTCAAAGTAGACAAAGCGCGTCGTTGTGACAATTCAACGTTTTTCAAATAGCGCATCGCCACATCATCAGTCTTGATCCAATCGCTCGACGTATGCCCCTCAATCCGAATCGCTTCAATCTCATCACGATAAACTTGTAATATAGCAACATAACGCGGGAAAAAATCCGATAAAATCGTTTTAAAACGAGGCAGCAAAGTACTTTTACCTAATTTAAACAACACCTTAGGCGCATTAAAGCGCACCGTATTATCACTCAAAATATCCGCATTCCAACGTTTTAAATCCGACTCAAATTCTCGTAGCAACTTTTCATGCAACAATTGACGACTCTGTTCCGCCATTTCAGCAATCTCAGCCATTGCATTTTTTTGTCGCTCAATTTCATTCTTTTGTTGTTCAATTTCATTTTTTTGCTGCTCAATTTCATCTTTTGAACGCTGAACATCCAACATAAACACAATGGCAATCAATAAAAACACCATCATCAAACCCGACATCATATCAGCAATGCTTAAATATTCTTTATTCATGATTATTCACATGTAGGGTGGGTAACGTCTTTATGTTGCCCACCATTAAAAATGTAGGGTGGGTAACGTCTTTATGTTGCCGGCCCCATTAAAATCATAATAAATCAATGTAGGGTGGGTAACGTCTTTATGTTGCCGGCCCCATTAAAATCATAATAGTATCAATGTAGGGTGGGTAACGTCTTTATGTTGCCCACCATTAAAAATGTAGGGTGGGTAACGTCTTTATGTTGCCCACCATTAAAAATGTAGGGTGGGTAAC
>QNEL01000231.1 GCA_003645185.1 Candidatus Parabeggiatoa sp. nov. 3 | reverse complement strand
GCACAGAGAATAAGTCTATGATTTTTAATCATATTGTGATACAAAATACTTTGTAAATGTATGTGTTTTTTATCCAGAATTTAAAACTGATAGGTGGTAAGGGGTGTAGCTGAAAGAAAATCGGGAAATGCTACAAATACATATTAGCCTCTGTTTTTGCGCGCAAAAATAGAAGCCTGAAATAGGTTATACTTAGCATCGTCATAAGTTGCGCTTTTTTGACAGCCAACAGACAGCCAACTAAAGCAGTTGTCTAAAAGCTCAAGTCAGGTGGTGGTGACTAAACCTATCTCTAGCGAGATTTCGAGCGCCAAAAGCGCATACTGTCCACTGTTATAATTTTCGTGTTTTGTTAGTCACCTTTAGGTGACTTAAGCTTTCAGACAACTGCTTTCACGCCAAAGATTTTGCGCGCAAAATCTTTGGCGTGAAAAGCTGTTGGCTATTTAAAAAAAAGCGCAATTTATGACAGTGCTAAGTATATTGATCGTACTGACAATCGACCCACGCACCAATCCGCTCAATCCCCTGATCCGTTGTACTAAGTTAATGCTATTCATTATGAACACCCTATTAAATAGATTAAATGCTTTAAGAGAATTACTCATACAAGGTGTGCTAGTTGATTTGTCTCATAGCATCGTAGTGATTCTTGTGATTACCGCATTGTTTTCCACTCCGCTGATTTTGGGATCGATTAAAAATCGCGTCTATGTTGCCGTCAAGGCACAAGTCGAAAAAGAAAACAATGCCAGAGAAATCACGATCCAACAAGCTGATGCTGATGTACAGCACAATTTGGATAATGATTTTATCCAACAATTACAAAAAAACTATCCCGATTATCAGATAGTGGGTAATTATAAATCGGTTATCATGATTGAAGGGCCGGCTGGGGCGCAAATCCAAACCCTACAAACCCTGATTCCTGATGATCCGAGAACTGAAGCCTTGCTGATTCAGCCAAAAGTGCCTACTGATTTTGGGCTATTTGATCTGATCATTTCCGATACTTTAGGTGAATTATTGTATGGAGAGGAATGGCACACCTTATGGCATTCGACGCAATTTGCTGGTGGTTTTTTGACATTATCAATCAATGACAAGCCTCTGCAAGGCCAATTTCGCATCGTTGCGCGGCAAACTACAGCAGGCCGTAAAATTTATGCCAGTACCGAACTAGGGCTCGAATTGAAAAAATATTCCATCGGTTTAGGTTCAACGGCCCTTAAATTACCCGTGGTTGAAGATCAGATTCAATACAGTTTACCGCGATTTGAGACGATGCACTGTATAGTGGAATTTCCCAATAAACAGTGTGATGCAGCGCAACAAACTCAAATTCTCAAAAGATTGCGAGCTGAGAATTTTCAAGTTGAAGAAACAAACAAATTGTTAGCCAATATCAATCGCTTTCAAGTCACGTTAACCAAAGTCGATGAGTTGGAAGGCCGTGTGAAGATTCAACCCACCAAAGGGGATTGTGAAGCACGGCTATCGCATCATGTACAACCTTGTCCATCAGCAGCCGTGATTGCTAAAACAGCTTTAAAAACAACGCTCATAAACCAATCAATGCCATCGCGCACAATCCAATTGGCTGGTATCACCTATCAGTCGTATGATTTATTGCCAGGGATTCGTGAAATGGAAAACCAGCATGGTGGCAGAAGGTTAGACTTTTGGGAGGAGGGCATTACCGACAAAGGGATTGAAATGGTAGCCCCTTATGATGCGAGTATCAAACTTGGAAAAGCGTCTTTGCAGCTAGAGGATGCCATCATCCCCGCCTTTATTACGGCCTATTATCAGTGCCCAGAAGGAAAAGACTGTCCTTTTTATACCACGCCATTGGCCGTGTATAGATTACAGAATGTGGCTGAAGGCGTGGCCACTTTTGAGCAAGGCAATCAGGCCCTCTTTTTGCCCGTGAATCCGCGGATAGATTATGATGAAGTGCTGTTTTATGGCAATCAGGTAGAAGAAGTGAAACCGCTTTTTGAACGGCTCCGAGACGACTTATCGGGTTATAATGTCAGCTATAACATTTACGCGATCAACAAATTGGAACGACAAGACAAAAGGTTATCCACTTTATTTAATTTGACTGTAGTGCTGTCGGTTCTGTTTATTTTGTTGGCAGTAGGCGCGTTAGCGAAAAGTAATGTGGATAGACGGCGGAGACAAATGGCACAGTTGTTTATTCTGGGTTATTCAAAACTGTTTGTCAGCTTATTGCTGGTTTGCGAGTATGTCTTATTAACCGCGCTGGCTTCTGTTACCGCTATTGGGGTAGGCAGTGCAGTCTTTGCAGCAGCCCGGTATTTTTTGCAATCGGCTTTAGAACAACACCGCATCACTGAGTTTACAACCATTGTTAATGCCATGACATTAGATATCGGTGCCTTTATGAACGTCTTTCTGATAGTGATTTCACTGACAACCTTGGTAGCCGGATTGGCCGCTTATTATGCCTCCAAGAGCGATCCGGTTGAACTGTTGGATTAAGCACAACGTAACTACAAGGATTGTATATAATAAAGGATTTAAACTGGGTATCAGCACAATCTAATCCTTTATAATATACAATCCTTGTAGTTGGTTTTAATCCTTTATAATATACAATCCTTGTAGTTGGTTTTAATCCTTTATTATATACAATCCTTGTAGTTGGTTTTAATCCTTTATTATAAGTTAGTTGCACATCGCGTCACCAGAGGAATTAAGATTATGAAAAACGGGGAACATCTGATGTGGATTTTGCTTGGCTTGCTGTGTTTTGGCTGTGCCAACCACCCGCTTTTAGCCGGCACTAAAGTCACAGCGCATGCAGAGACATGGGGAAAAACCCTAAGTGTAAAAGAAGAAGACGTTGAAAATGTTGAGAAGTATAGACTCCGTACTGTTGAGACATTGCAAATTTGCTTACATAAAGTAGTGCCTAGTGCGAAAAATTCTCAAACGGGTTGTGATGAGCGTGTCACACTAAACTCATCTTTTGATGAACGTCTCTTATTGTCAGCCAAACAGATATGTGAAAAAATTCCTCAAGGGAATTACTACATCACTCCAGAACTCAGTCAAACTGTCATGGACTATGTGCTGAAGTGTGAAACGCCTTCTATCGCACCGTCTTCGCTCATTAGCTTGAAAAAGTTATGTTCGTCACCGGATTTAAAACTAAAAAGTGAACGAGACAAATTTTGTCCCATTTCAAGCGGAAACTGTGCTGAACTACAGGTGAAGGTAACACAATTAAAACAAGAATTAACCCAAACCAAGGAGCAACTGAAAAAAGCTAACGCTAAAGTGAAAAAAGCTAACGCTCAACTGAAACAAGCGAAAGCCAAAGCTCAAGAACTAACACAGACACTTGAAACGTCTAAAAAATGTGAAATCAGAACCCTCAATGATAAGCGTATCACAGTAGTCATTAAAGATTACCCGCTACGCTTTGTTAAGGTTAAAAGTACATACCGCAGTGGTATGAAGACGGGGATTCGTATCGCGCTGACAGATCAACAAGCCAGTTCTTTTCATCAACAGTCTATGGCATTCTTACCCCCCAATTATCGGCCTATTTATCCTAATATTTTAAAGGCCGTTTCTGAAGATGAAACGCCAAAATATGTCGGCAAGTTTTGGATTCAAGAACGAACCATCGAACCAAAGTTGTATGAAGAGATTATTAGGGGTGGTTCAGCAGATAGCGTTTCTTATGAAGAGGCCATGACAGTTATTGAGACGCTTAATGGCTGGTGTAAAGGGAAAGCGCAATTCAAATTGCCAGAAGAAAAACAGTTTGTCTATCTGGCAAGGAAGGCTTACAATCCAATCAAAGAAGATTTGCAATCTTGCGGGGTTGTAAAAGAAAGAGTGGCATTGGATCGTGTCAAGCAACTTTTTGGTCACCAATGGCAACTGACGAGCTCTTATTGTTCCTCATTTTATAATAGAGCCTGTAATGTTGAACAATCACGCATCAAAAAAGGGGGTAGCAGCGAGTCCAAATATGCAGCCGAATGTATGCCAGAATATCGCGCAGAATCAATGTCAGACATAAGAGAACCCAATACGACATTTCGATTGGTTTTGAAAGTGATTAAATAACCACAATGCATGTTATTTTGCGAAGGCCAATTCAAGGGCAACCACAAGAAATCAAGGGCAACCACAAGGGATTGCCCCTACACAACAAATGGTGTGCAAGCGAGCAGTACGATTCTAGGTTGTATCGAGAATTGAATTGTTGGCCGACTTGCCCACTAGGATCACAATTATGCCATACAAAAAATACGGACTGCTTTTTCTAGGCAGCCTGTTCGTTTTGTTTTCAAGCCAACCGGCTTTTGCCAAATGTTATCGACTGAATGTCGATGCCATTCCCAAAGATGCCAATATTAGCATTCGGAACATCACACCCAAATTTAAGCAAGGCATTTGCCTTAAGCCTGGCACTTATGATATCCAAGTCAAAAAGCCCGGTTATAAAACTTGGCGGAAAAAGGTTCAGATTAGAAACAACAAGAAATTTCGGGTTACGATTTGGCCCAAAAAGTACCGAATGTCTGTCAACGCTACGCCGACAAATGCCAAAATCAGCATTATGAATATCAAGCCCAAATACCGGCGCGGTATTCTGTTAAAGGCGGGCAAATACAAGATTAAAGTCTCTAGCCCAGGCTGCAAAACCTATCGACGCTGGATTCAACTCCAACAAAATTACACGCTTCCAGTCAACTTAGCGTGCCAACAGGCAACATCCGTCCAAAAAACATTACCGGTACATACCTTGCCACTCATTAAAAACCTCGAACCGGGTGATTATGAGATAACCATTTCTAATGGCGTTTCAGAAAACTCGTTTGGCATGGTGACGGTTCAAAAACAGCGGCCGTTAACAATTCGTTTGATTAAACAAGCGGATTGCCGTTTAACGACAAGAGATGATGGTAGTCTCAAAGAAATCGCCATCAAAGGGCAACATCTGTTGCGATTTGTGCCAGTTGATAGGCCTACAGATCCGACAGGCGGTATTGATATCGCGCTGCGATATCACCAAGCCGAACAATTTTATAGGCAAGCTCAACAGAAATTACCACCGGATTCTTCTCCCTTGTTACCGTTGATTTTTAAAGCGGCCTCTGAGAATCCAGTATTCAAAGTGATTCCAAAGTTTTGGGTTCAACAAGAACCGATTAACGCTGACTTATATCAGGCTATCATTCCTGATGGTTCAGCAGATAGCGTGTCTTATGACGATGCGATTGTAGTCATTAACCAACTGAACCAATGGTGTCAAGGAACTGCCCAATTTGAATTGCCACAAGAAAAGCACTTTGTTTATCTGGCAAGACATATCTATAATCCGATTGAGACGAATGAATTAAAATCGTGTCGCCTCTTATTAAGAGAGGAAGAAGCCATACAACCCAATAGGCCATTCAAGAAACTACTGGGCTATCAATGGCAACTGACACAATCTCAATGTCAGTCATTTGATGACGAACAGTCAAAGGCAACCCTCACATGTGATGAACAAAACATTGTCAAAAAAGGCGGTAGTATTGAGTCAAGAGATGCCACAGAATGTATGCCAGAATATCGTGCAGAATCTTTAGCTGATATGAGAGAACCCAATACCACATTTAGACTGCTTTTATTAGCGCCCTGAACCTCATTCCAAGAAACCCAACGTCGTTATGGGTTTTGAGTTTATCCATTATTATATACAATCCTTGTCGTTACCGGTTTTGACTTTAGGAATGATCACGAAATAACTTCCCGTTTTATAGCTAAAGGGCGAACACGCAGGTTCGCCCCTACGAGCCTATATGTTGTAGGGGCGAACCTGCGTGTTCGCCCAGATGAAATTATTTTTCTGAACGAATAAATGTCCAATTTATTTTGTGACGATTCCTTATCCATTATTATATACAATCCCTGTAGTTGGTTTTGTAGTGGGCAACCACCTTACCCACTCTACAATGACAGATAATTGATTGATATGATGCAAAATATTTTTATAGCCCCTGCGATTATGACAGGCGTGGGCCTTTTTTTTGGAATTGTTCTCGCCATTGCTTACAAATTCTTGCGAGTACAAGACGATCCTCGTATTGAAAAAGTGGAAGAACTCTTACCCGGTTCAAACTGTGGTGCGTGTGGACAGCCCGGTTGTCACGGCTTTGCCGAAGAAGTCGTTCAAGGTACACAGCAGCCCAGTGCTTGCACCGTATCCAGTCCAGATGCCATTGAAGTGATTGCTGATTTTCTTGATGTCGATCCCGGTAAGCAAGAAAAGCGTGTAGCTCGCCTACATTGTGCCGGGGGTAAAGGGCAAGCACATCAAATTGCAGAATACCGAGGATTTGAAAACTGCCATGCCGCTGCCTTGGTTTCAGGTGGCGGTAAAGGCTGTTCTTGGGGTTGCTTAGGCCTAGCCGATTGCGAAAACGCTTGTACTTTTCAAGCCATTCAGATGACTCAAAACGCTCTGCCCAAAGTCGATATCGACAAATGCACCGCATGCGGCGACTGTGTCGCCGCCTGTCCACGCAATTTGTTCGAGATTGTACCGTTAAATCATCAACTGTTTGTGCAATGTTCAATTCCCCTTGAAGGCGAAGCAGCGCGTGTACTGTGTATCACGGCTTGCGATGCCTGCGGCAAATGTGCCGCAGATGCCGCGCCTAACCTGATTCGCATGGAAAACAATTTGCCCGTTGTTGATTACACCGCAGGTGGGCCAGCCCAAAAAGAAGCCACTTTTCGTTGTCCCACAGGCGCGATTCAATGGTTAGAATCTGCACAATTTTCCGAGAAAAACACCTCTCAACGTGATAATGAGGATCCCTATACACGATTTGTGTCTCCTCAATAATTTTGAAATCTGTGATCATTTTAATCTGCGGCATGAGTATACTGTTAATAAACTCCGCTAGAAAAGTTTTGTCAGAGGTAAAAAACCTGCCAGGTTTGGCAAACCTGGCAGGTTTGGCACGAAACTTTTCTGGGCAACTATACCATCAGCATCATCAGTGTTTTATTAAATCAATGATAGAACGCTGATTGAACTGATTGTCATGATTTACGCTGATTTTTAATCGATAAAGAGATACCTTATGCCCGATTTTTCTAGCTCAACCTTACGTTTATTTCAACGCTTTTTCACAAGTACCTCTCCCCATTCTCAACACGCTGGCATCAAAACCGTACTGGATGGCAATACCGCTGTCGCGGCGACTGAAGCTTGTATTGCTGAAGCGGCCGGTTTAGGGGCCACCTTTCCTGCCGATGCGGCCGCTTATGCCTGGCAAGCTGAACAACAACGTCGGGGTAAAAATTGCTTCGGCAAGACGCTGACGGGCCGCGATACTGAAGGGGCACGCGGTGCTTTGGCGGCCGCTATCGGATTAAGCCTGAGCGGCGCACGGGCGACTACCTTTTTATCATCGCCCGATGTCATGAGTGCCCAAGATTGGCTGGTAACCGCCGTAGGTAGACTGGTTCCACTGGTTGTGCATTTGACTAACCGCACACTTGCCGCACACGCTGGCGCTTTGGGTAGCGGCCATAAAGCTTATCATGTCAGCGCGGATTCAGGCTTTTTTATACTCCATGCCAGTACAGTGCAAGAAGCTGTCGATTTTTCGCTCATAGCGCGGCGGGTTGCCGAATTAACCCTGATTCCAGGCCTTGTTGCGATGGATGGAGAACAAATCGCGCTTGCCGCACAAGAAGTTGAGTTGCCTCATCCAGAATGGGTGCGACAATTTTTAGGTGATCCCGATGACGAAATCACGTCTCCCACCGCCGCGCAAAAAATGCTTTTTGGCGAAACGCGCCGTCGCGTACCGCGCTGGCATAATCTTGACAGGCCCGTCATGCACGGCGCTTTACAAGGGCCAGAGAGTTGGACGCTAGGCGCAGTAGCCAAACATCCTTACTTCCACCATCATTTAAACGCGATTCTCGAAGAATCCTTCGCATTGCTGTCCAAACACACTGGCCGCACACTTGGGCCTGTTTCCAGTTATCAAACAGATAACGCACAGATTGTGCTGGTTGCACAAGGATCGGCCATAGAAACTTTGCAAGCGGTTGCCGATTATATGCGTCAAGTTCGGAAAATCAAAGTCGGTGTACTGGGTATTCACGGTTTCAGGCCCTTTCCAGGTGCCCTGATTGCCGAACATCTCAAGAAAAAACGAATCGTCGCGGTGCTCGAACGAACGGATACGCCATTAGCAGCCGATCCCCCCTTGATGCGCCAAGTCCGTGCTGCGCTGGAACGCGCCTTAGAAAATGGCCGATTGGGTAGCGCGATTCATCCGGGTTATCCCTTAATTAAAGAGAAGCAATTACCCCGTTTTCGTTCTGTCGTCTATGGATTAGGCGGCCAGCCTTTACGAGCCGCAGACTTGATAACACTGTGCGATACACTAGAAGAAAAAGGCCAAGGCCGCATTTTTCTGGGATTTGAATTTGCGCGTGCTTCCAGTATTTACCCAAAACGCCAAGTCTTACTGGATAACTTACGTCGCTCTTACCCTGACATAGCTCAATTGGGATTGCGGAGTCAACAACCCGCTCCCGACTTACGGCCGGCCGGTGCTATCACCGTCGCCATACATAATCTATCAGAACAAAGTGGTAAAGGATTGAGTGTTGAAGCAGCCGTCTTGTTATATCGTCTGCTCGGTGGTTGGATACGCAGCCGCCCTGGCATATTTCAAGAACGTTGGATATCAGGTTGGCTCGATATCTTCACTTATTCGCCTCAATCGCTGCGCGATCCGGGCGATGATCTGCCCATTGATCTCGCCGTGCTAACGGCCCCGCATCGCTTGCAAAAATCCAAGCTTGAATTGCGCCAAGACGGGATTCTATTGGCTGTCTCAAGCCAAAACGATGCCGCCCTCTGGCAAAGTCTCGCACCAGAAGTACGAAACGATATCCAACGAAAACAGATACGACTTTACGGTATTTCAAACGCAGAAACAGCCGACACCTCAGCGGCCTTTAGCGTTATGCTGGGCAGCTTATTAGGCACTTTACTCGATAGCGGCCTATTAGATATCAAAGTACGACGGGTACTCAACAGCTATGAAGACAGTTTGCATCATCTCGCTGAGAGAGAACGTACAGCGCGTTTAAACGCTTTCAAAATGGGATTAGAAACGGTGCGGCAAATTGATTATCAAACCCTAGCCGTTCATGCCTCAAATACCCCCGTACCTTGGCATGACGAAGCACCGATGGCCGTCCGTCATTTGGGACAAAGTGGCCCGACTTATGACAGCTTACCGCGTTTCTGGGATCAAGTGGGCGTGTTATATCGTAATGGCGATATCGCCGAATTAATACCCGATCCCTATTTGGCTACCGGTGTCATCCCGCCACTGTCTTCCACCTTCCGTGATCTCAGTATCGCAAGAAACAGCTTACCCGCTTTTGATCCCAGTACTTGCACCGGTTGCGGACAATGTTGGACACGTTGTCCAGATAGCGCCATTGGCAGCGTCGTTCTCAGCCCAACCGCTTTAATTGATGCCGGCATCAAGCTAACCGGTGGTGAAACGCTACGCATGGCTGCCAGCAAGCTGGCAACCCGTTTACATAGTTTAGGGCGAGACACAGACATCAACTACAACACCGTAGGCGAATTTATCCAAGACGCTTTTGCCGGCTTAAAAGATAAACTCCCCTTGAATGAAGAACGTAAACAGGCGCTCACAGAGGCCGTAGCCGCAGTGAATCAGAAAATAGGCGACTTGCCCGTTGCCCGCACAGAGGCTTTCTTTTATGAACGAGAACGCTATCAACGAGAAACGGGTGAATTGCTCTCATTAGTGATCAATCCAGACGCTTGCAAAGCCTGCGGCTTGTGCATTTCAGCCTGTGAACCTGGATCACTGACAGCCGCGCCTCAAACTCAAGAAAGGGTGCAAAAAGCCCATCAACTCTGGCGAATCTGGGAACACTTACCCGATACCTCCGGCAAAACCATAGAACAGGCCAGCACCCATTCTGAAGTGGGCGCAATGCCCGCCATTTTACTGTCCCGGCATTGCCAATTTGCCATTGCCGGAGGCGACAATGCCGAAGCCGGTTCCGGCGAAAAAATAGCCCTACGTCTAGCCCTAGCCGTCACCGAATTTCAACGCCAACCCCTGAACAACCGTTTTATTCAAGAGATAACAGAAGTCAGAGAGAAACTGATGGCCAGTATCCATAATCATCTGGTCGATGCCCTACCCACAGATGATCTGGATGCACTAGCCAAAGGATTAGAGGCCATACGTCCAGAACAATCCCCCTTATCGGCCCTCACAGAACAGAAAGAGAATGCAGTAGAACAGATACAAATAGACGCGATAGCATTGCGCCGACAAGTGAAAATAACCCAAGCACTAGACGAACTACACTGGCGGCTATCTAAAGGGGAACAAGGTTTAGGCCGCGCCCGTTTAAGTCTAGCGATAGCCCCCGGCACCTTGACAAACTGGGCAGGCACTTGGCCAGACAACCCCTTTCAAGTACCCGTAGCCGTCGATTTCAATAGCGATACCGCACAACTGGCCAGCGGCCTGTTAGAAGGCCAATTACGCGAAGCGGCCAAAGGTTTAGGCTTATTGCGCCAGGCCAAATTGGAATTAGAAAAACCGGAAGAAGCGGCCCGATCAACACTTGAATCTCTCCATTGGCGCGACTTAACACGGGAAGAACAAGAACGTTGTCCCCCCCTACTGCTTATCGGCAATGACGACGTATTAAGTGGTAAAGGCTTTTCGGCCATCACGCGACTACTGGGCACAGACTTACCCATCAAAATCATGGTACTGACTGATTTAGATTTAGAACTCGGCACCGCCAATGTCGCAGGAAGCCCAATGGCAATCGCCAGAGAAGCGAAAACAGAACCCAGCTTATTAGCCTTAGCACAACGCCATGCCTATATCGTGCAAACCAGCATTGCAAACACAAGCCATTTTCTGAAGAGTCTGGAAGAAGCATTAGAATTTGCAGGGCCAGCATTGATTCATGTCCATGCCCCCAGCCCCGAACAACACGGATTTGCCCCCGATCAAACCCTCACTCAGGCCAACCGAGCAATCAACTCCCGTGTTTTCCCCCTATTTCGCTACCATCCAAAAGGTGAAGGCGTATTTGGATCACGCATCAGTCTTTCAGGCAACCCGGCCCCAGAAGAAAGCGTGTATCAAGAAGCCGAAAGCATTCTCACTCCCGCTGACTGGGCCATCCATGAACAACGCTTTGCGCCCTACTTTACACCGCTTAACGCAACTGATACAAGCCCAATACCGATTGCAGACTATCTCAAACTAGAAGCCGCAGCGCGGCAACGCAAAACCCCTTTTGTCAGCGTCGTTCAGACGCTTAGCTCAAGCGAAGAGGAAAAAGCAGGTGAAAAAGCTGAAAGTGACGAAACAGTCCGTTTAAAGGTAGAACCCGCCATGATAGCCGCCTGTGAAGAACGCATACAAGCATGGCGCACCCTACAAGAACTAGCCGGTTTAGTCACCCCCTTCACCAAAGCAGTAGAAGCAAAATTGAAACAAGAAATAAACGAGGCCCATCAGGCAGAACTCGCCACACAGAAACAAGAATATGAGGCCCGTATTGAAAACCTACGAGCCGAAATGGAAGCCGAAATAGCGGCCCGTGTGAAAGGGCAATTAATGGCATTGGCGGGTTATTCACTGCCAAACTAAAAATATGGGTGAAACAAACGGATAGATAGAACGCTGATTAAACTGATGCTCATGATTAACACTGATTGATTTAATTGATAAAGTATAAAGATCAGCGAATATCCGTTTTGTAGGGTGGGTAACGGGTTTTTGTTGCCCACCATTTTGAGCAATGTCGGGTGGGTAACGTGTTTTTGTTGCCCACCATTTTGAGCAATGTCGGGTGGGTAACGTGTTTTTGTTGCCCACCATTT